>DAOVXM010000419.1 GCA_030636125.1 Chloroflexota bacterium
AAGATGTGCGACAACGATTGCTCACTGGTGCGTCTTTCACCTCGACTGATTATGTCCAGGTGCGTCGCACTCAAACCGTTTTGCGCCGCCAATTTGAGTTGTTTTTCGATGATTATGATCTTTTGCTGACACCAACCACACCAGTTCCAGCCCCGCCCATCGAAGGGCCTGACGCTGTGGAACAAGCGCGTTTGTTGACCCGTTTTACTGCTCCTTTTAATTTAACTGGTCTACCGGCGTTATCGCTTCCATGTGGGTTCACCTCCAATGGACTGCCGGTAGGTCTACAAATTATTGCGCGCCCTTGGGCGGAGGCTCATATCCTCAGGGCAGGAAACGCATATGAAACGGCTACTGAATGGCATTTGATGAAACCAGCCTTCAATGATGAATAAGGGGGATTTGGAAATTGAGAAAACTAGATTCCTATCCGGTTTACTTATTTCTGGAAGGTGCTACCTCACTAATATTCGCCGTAGTTTTTACAGTAAATATGGTCTACCAGGTGACGGTTGCAGAATTGAACCCGCTTCAGCTGGTGTTAGTAGGTACCACGCTGGAACTGTCTGTCTTTATTTTTGAAGTGACAACTGCGGTTGTCGCGGATGTTTCCAGTCGTCGTTTATCGGTCATTATCGGTTACTTTTTGATCGGGGCAGGTTATTTGCTCGAAGGATCGCTCCCAATATTCTGGACGATCGTGTTAGCCCAGGTAGTGTGGGGTCTTGGTTATACATTCACCAGCGGTGCTACCGAAGCCTGGATCAGTGATGAAATCGGTGAGGCCGCGGCTGGGAAAGCCTTTCTGTGAGGCAACCAGGTTGGCATGTTGGGTGGCCTGATAGGAATTGGGATAAGCGTTATTCTGGGAAGCATTCGTGTCAATGTTCCGATCCTAACAGGTGGTGGACTGTTCATCTTATTAGCTTTGTTATTAATCTTGGTAATGCCAGAGAAAGGATTCAAACCAATCCCCAAATCGAACCGTGACTCATGGCAGAACATGGCTGATACTTTTAAAGGTGGCTTGCGGATGGTCAAGGAAAGCCCAGCTTTATTAACAATTTTGGGTATTGGCCTTTTTTATGGGCTATATAGTGAGGGATTTGATCGCTTGTGGACCAAACACATCTTGGATGATTTCACCTTCCCCGGGCGGGGTGTCCTTCAACCGGTCGCTTGGTTTGGAATCATTAGAGCTGTGGGGATGTTATTGAGCATCGGTGCGACGGAAATCGCGCGTCGAAAGGTCAACACCAATAGCTACCGTAACGTGGCGTGGGTCTTGTCTACCGTCACTGCAGTTCTGGTGGGGAGTTTGATTGTGTTGTCTAAAGCTAATACATTTGTTTTAGCTATTTCTGTGATTTGGGTGATTGGTGTTTCCCGTAATGTAATTGGTCCGTTGTACACAAATTGGGTCAACCAAAGGCTGGAATCAGGAGTTAGAGCAACCGTGCTATCAATGAGCAGCCAGGTGGATGCTATTGGCCAGATCCTAGGTGGACCTGTACTAGGTGCCATTGGTCTCCGTTTTTCAGTTCAGGCAGCAATCATGGCTTCTGGCTTGGTATTATCCCCGGTACTGGCGCTTTATGCACGGGCTATTCGCCGTGAGGAGCGACAATTTACAAAAGCTGCTACGCTGGATTAGCTGGCTTTTGATAAAGAATTCAATGAGGTGAATCGATAATGAACCAATCCCTTCCATCAGGTTTTCACTTGCGACCACCAACTTTGGAGGACTTACCAGGGATCGCTGATTTGTTCAATGCCTGTGATATCGCCGATGGGGACCAGCCAGGTAGTACAACGGATGAGTTATTATTAGAGTTTCAAAAGACGGGCTTTGCTCCCGAAGTTGATGCCTGGGTGATAATCAGCATTGACGATGGATTGATCGTCAGCTATGGTGAAGTGTGGAACCGCAATAAACACGCCTCTCTTAGCGGCGATAGTTATGTGCATCCCCGTTATCGCGAGCTTGGACTGGGAGCATTCCTGCTGCGTGTGATGGAGCTGCGAGCTAGGGAGCATATTCCCCTGGCACCCCCAGAACTGCCAGTAACAATGCGAAATGGTGTTAGTGGCGCCGATAAATTAGCATGCGAGCAGCATGTGAATCAAGGCTATTCGCCTGTTCGTTATTTTTGGCGCATGGAGATCCAAATGAGTGAAGCGCCATCACATCCGGACTGGCCTCCAGGTTTGACCATCCGTAATGTGATCCCAGGAAAGGATGATCGGCCTCTCTTTGATGCCCTGGAAGATGCATTTGTAGATCATTGGGGTGATTCTCCCTGGGATTTTGAGACGTGGCGAATCCGTCGCTTTGAAACGGAAGATTTCGATCCAACACTGTGGTTTTTGGTTATGGATGGGGATAATATTGCGGGTGCGGCGATATCAAGATTTCGGGGGGAATATGGTTGGATTAGCCAACTGGCTGTAAGACGTCCTTGGCGGCGATTAGGCTTGGGATTGGCTTTGTTACTACAGTCAATTGGTGAGTTCTATCAACGCGGTATGAGCAAGGTTGGTTTAACGGTTGATGCCCAGAATCCCACAGGCGCTACTCGTCTATATGAACGGGCTGGCATGCATATGACTAATGAGTACATTGTATTTGAAAAAGAGCTTCATCCAGGTAGAAAGACATTTTGATGTGCAGGGTTTGGTGCAGATACCGAAAACACCAGTGGAGCTTTGCGCATCTATGAACGTTTAAGATTTAAGGTCGTCAAAAAATCGATTGGCTTTTCCAAAGAGGTATAAGTAAGTATGTCAGTCAGGGATATATCGGTGGAAGCACCAATTATGGTTTATTTTTGGAGAAGATATGGGTGTGGACGATAATTTTGATTCAAACCTAGTAAAAGATCTAGGTGATGGCCTGGTATTACGCCAGGCTACACTAGATGATGCCGAAGCACTGGCTGAGTTCAACGGTAAGATCCACAGCGATGAAGGGCCTGACCAGCCGTTTGAAGGTGTGGCAGTCTGGACGCGAGATTTATTGGAACGCCCTCACCCAACTTTTAAACCGAGCGATTTTACAATCGTGGAGGATGTGTCCAATGGTAAGATCGTCTCGTCGCTCAACTTGATCTCACAATCCTGGTCCTATAGCGGGATCAAGTTCGGTGTGGGCCGGTCTGAGTTGGTCGGTACTCACCCAGATTATCGCGGCCGAGGACTGGTACGGTTTCAATATGAAGTGATCCATGGGTGGAGTGCGACGCGAGGGGAGATGGTGCAGGCGATCACTGGTATTCCCTACTTCTACCGCAAGTTTGACTATGAAATGACGCTGAATTTGGGAGGCGGTCGCGCAGGTTATTTGCCAGATGTCCCTAAGCTAAAACAGGATGAGGATGAACCATATCTCATTCGTCCCGCAGAGGAGACTGATCTTCCATTTATCGCCATGCTTTACCAGCAGGCTGGTCAACGTTATCTGGTGCGCTGCGTCTGGAATGAGACTCTTTGGCTCTATGAGCTAAAAGGAAAAAGTGTTAAAAATATCAATCGCTCTGAGTTACGTATTATCGAGACACCTACAGGTGATAAAGTCGGATTCATGGCTCACCCGCAAACTAAC
>DAOVXM010000368.1 GCA_030636125.1 Chloroflexota bacterium
AGACCAATATCTATACACTAGGAGTGGGGTTGCTCTGTCTGGTGATCATATTGGGGTTGAAGCGTTGGGTACCGCGCGCGCCAGGCATCCTGTTTGCCGTTGTGGCTGCCATCGCAGTTACAGTCCTTTTCGACCTCGCTGCCAAGGGGGTTGACATCGTCGGGGTATTGCCCCAGGGTTTCCCGCGACCATCCTTTCCAGCAGTGGACCTCTCTGACCTCGCCCCGCTCGCGGGTGCGGCTTTTGGTATTACGTTGGTTGCCTTAGGGGACACTATTTCCACCTCTTCTGGGTTTGCCGCCAAGAGTGGTTATAAGGTTGACAGCGACCAGGAGATGGTCGGTATCGGTGCAGCCAATTTCCTGACCGGGTTATTCCATGGGTTTCCGATCAGTTCCAGCAGTTCGCGCACGGCCGTAGCCGAGCAGTCAGGCGCCAAGACCCAGCTCACCGGCGTGGTGGCCGCGGCGTTAGTGCTCGTAATGCTGCTGTTTGTTCCTGGTTTAGTAAAGAACCTGCCTCAATCCGCCTTGGCGGCGATTATCATCGTAGCCTCAATCAGCCTCTTCGACACTCCCGCACTGCGACATTTTTGGAAGGTTCAGAAAAGTGAGTTTGCGATAGCCGTGGCTTGTATCCTGGGAGTGGCTGTGGTTGGTGTGCTGGAAGGTATCGTCATTGCAGTTATTTTCTCCATCCTGCAATTCTTCCAAAGGTCATGGCAGCCCTACTCTGCAGTGCTCGGAAAACCTGAAGGCGTGCCTGGTTATCATGATCTAAAGCGATACCCGGAGGCCAGCCAGATCCCAGGTTTGCTGATGATCCGTTGGGATGCCCCGATCTTCTTCGCCAATGCCAATTTCTTCCGCAAGCTGGTGCAAGATTTGATCGCCCAGACAGTGCCTACCCCATTTTGGGTGCTGGTAGCTGCCGAGCCGATCACAGACGTGGATACCACTGCGACCGATATGCTGGTTGAGTTGGATGAAGAATTGAATGCAGCTGGAATTCACCTCGTATTCGCCGAACTCAAAGACCCTGTGAGGGATAAAATTGAACGCTATGGGCTTTACGAAACAATAGACCGCCGACACTTCTACCCCACCATTGAGGTAGCGATTGAGGAATTTTATCTGGAGGGACATCCCAGGGATCAGGATCACAGAAAATAAAATAACACTGGGTGAGCGCTTCACTAGTGTTCCGTCAAATGTGATTGTTTTGTAAGAATAGATGTGGACGGGACACTTGTCTCCCACGTAACTCCAGCGGGGTTTATGTGTTACTGTAAACGCGGGGCTGCTACATATTAAAAAATTACCTGGCAGAATCCATCGCCCATAGCTATTACCCCGTAAACTGGGAGTTTCCGAGCTAATCACAGGAGAATAACATGTCTGACATTTTGCAAGTCATTATGCAGTTGTCTGTGCTCGTTTTTGTCATCACGAGCATGCTGGCCATGGGTTTGAGCCTGACCATCAAGCAGATCGTCGAACCGCTGCGTAATGCGCGCCTGGTCATCCTGGCCCTGGTGGCTAATTTCGTCCTGGTGCCTATCCTGGCCTACCTCATCTTGCTGGTCATTCAACTGGAACAGGGTCTGGCGATCGGACTGATCATCATGTCCACGGCTGCCGGCGCGCCCTTCTTACCTAAGCTGGCACAGGCCGCCAAGGGTAATATGGCCTTCTCGGTGGGACTGATGGTCTTATTGATGGTGGTGACTATCATCTACATGCCCATCGTGCTGCCTCTTCTATTGCAGGGTGTCCAGGTTGACGCGCTGGAGATCGCTAAATCATTGGTGATCATGATGTTGATCCCCCTGGCAATTGGTCTCTTTATTAAAGCGCGCTACGAATCCATTGCCGAATCGCTGCACCCGCACATGTCCCAGACCTCCACTGTGGCGCTTGTGCTCCTGATGGTGTCTGCGTTGGTGCTCAACTTCAGTTATATTGTTGGGGTGATCGGTACGGGAGCCATCATCGCCATCCTCATCTTTCTGGTCGTCGCCCTGCTCCTGGGCTACTTCCTGGGCGGATCAGATCGAGGTATCAAATCGGTACTCGGGCTAGGAACCGCCCAGCGCAACTTGTCTGCCGCGCTGGTGGTAGCCGGCCAGAATTTTTCCGATGACCCTAATGTGCTGACGATGATCCTGGTAGCCGGCCTGGTAGGATTGGTCCTTTTGATGGTTGTCGGGGGAGAAATGGGCAAGCGCGCCGCGGATTAACCCAATTAGATCCAAACAAAAAGAGCCTGACTGAAAACAGGCTCTTTTTATCTTAATCCGCAGCATCGAGACCGCAGCTTTACTGGTTGCCTAGCTGGATCTATTTTTCCACCTCTTTCATCCAGGTTGAGCAGTAACTTTTCAACTTAGGGTTGCTATATGTAGGGAGTCAACGATGCCAACGATCACTGAAATCACACAACCATCCGGCTGGTTGAGTGCTTGACGGGCGCCATTTCCTTCCCTATTCACCAACACGGTGTCACCGATGCCAGCATGGGTATTGTCCAGAGCGATAAAATCCCCCTCCGGCGGGTCGCCTGGCAAGGTCAACGGCTGCACGACCAGCAAGCGCCGCTTCTTATAATTCGGGTGACTGATCGTCGTAACGATGGTTCCAATAACTTTCCCAAGTGTCATAATAAAATGGTTATACTAATCTCAGTTCGGGATAAACCTGACAGGTTTTACTTGGCGTTTCCTCAAGCAGTGTAACCGTGTAAATAATCTGAAAGTGCATCCAATAATGCCTTTGTAAACCTGTCAGGTTTTTTTCTTCTTTTCCCGAATCACGTCATATTAGACTGAGTAGTTTCGGTAAGTAGGTGCCAAGAACCTACGTATACTTAACCCAGCCCTCCTTAAGTTCGTAATCAAACTCGCCATCAGGGCGCACGACCAATTCATCCACAATACCGATAAGAGCCAGGTCGACTGGCACGAATTTATGCTCGCGCAGCGCCAGGGCAGCCTCACGCGAACGCACCATAACACATAAGTCACCGGGGCCAGCCATGACCACATCCACAGCCACTTGCAATGGACCAACAGGCTCCAGGTGTTTGTTCACTGCCTCTACGATGACCAGCTTCATACCTTTGGGGTCTGGGTATTTAATCGTGCAGATCGCAGTTCCGCGCACACGCCCAAATAACATCCCAAAATCCTAATTGACACCCACGTTTTGAAGTACCCGACGGATGATGGTATCCAGCAATTGGGGATCAACCGCATCGCCCAAGCGAGCTATTACCTCAGCGCGCACACTCTGGTACAGGTCGTCGCTGCTGGTCGCAGCGCTGGAAGCCGGGGCCTTGCTGGTTGAACCTGCTTTTGAAGGGCTGCCCCCCCCTGGGCTGGTAGCGCTAGGAGAGACCATTTCGGTTATATAAGGACGTTCCGGTGCGCTGGGAGGCTGGTCAAATTCATGCACGATTTCAATTCCTAAGCGCATGGCTTTATCCCGAGCCAGGTCTGTCAGCACAACGTCATCATCCTCCACTAGCGAAATGACGCCCCGCTTGGCTAAGTCTTCGATATCACGTTCAGTATAAAATGTTTTAGGCATGGATTACTCCTAAAAAGAGGAATCTCAACTAGTGCTTTGTCAAGAATGAAAGTTATCTTGGATATCCAGGGTAATACACTCTTGACAAAGCTTAAAGTGTTCCGTCCATATACTATTCTTACTAAGCAAGGACACTTGACGGAACACTAGAATTCACTTTTGACTCCCTCCAGGCGTTCTAAAGCCTGGATCGAGGCATCGCGAGCTGTCTTGGCCTCCGCTTCCGTGCCGGATAGCCACATACGGCCAAAACGACCGACCGAGCTGACATGCACGATATTGATGCTGGCTTTCTTCTCGGCTTCATTACAGGCATAATTGATGTACGCGGCAGGGAAACATTCAACCACCAACAGGGTTTGGCCTGGAACCAGCATGCTGCCTCGTCGCCACCGGTTGAGAAGCTGTGCCTGGTATGGATCAATGTTA
>DAOVXM010000325.1 GCA_030636125.1 Chloroflexota bacterium
TATGCGCAAGGGATCAACATCCCCTTAGGTTACCAAGCAACTCCGAAGCACTTTTGTTATCCAAAACCAGGTAATTGGTAAAAAGGAAAGAAAATTATCGTCATTTGAAATATGGCGAGGTCAACGATGGTCACGCCGATTTTCTCCCATAGCAGTCAAATGGCGAATGTTTTATTTAAATAAGCAAAGATATTTGAAATTCCATACTTAATTTACAAGAAATCCCATAAAATACATCACAAATAACCTATCATCAGGTATAATAACGCTAATGCTTCATTCATTTTAGTGATATTTCAAATCAAATACCAAAGATAAAATTATTTACGATCATCCAGTAAGAAAGGAGGGGTTACGCGGAAGATAAGAATTTTCATCAAAGGGGCATTCACTGCTCGCCCAGGCCATAAGACTTAATTGGAAACCAATTTTGAAATAATTGGAAATTTCAACGAAGTTCGCCCGGAATAACATTACGGATTCAATTTTACTAAACAAAAAAAATAAATTAAAGAGGAGATTCAAAAATGTTCGATTTTCAAGAGTTTTTTCAATCAATAACATTTAGCATCGGGAACCTGATCGTTGCTTTGATCATTCTGCTGGTTGGCTATATTGTCGCCCGCATCCTTGCCAATATTGTCCGGCGTTTATTAAGGCGCACAAACTTAGATAACCGCCTGGCAGATTCTTTAAGTAAACCAGAGGAACGCAGAGACATCAAGGTCGAAGACATAATCGCCAAGATCACCTTCTGGATACTCATGCTCTTCGTATTCGTGGCTTTCTTCGACCGGTTACACCTGACCGGCATTGCGGCACCTCTCACAGTCTTCTTAGAGCGATTAACCTCCGTATACCTGCCAGCATTATTTGCGGCGGGCGTAATACTATTTGTTGCCTGGTTGGTAGCAAGTGCCTTGAGGTTCCTGGTCGCGAAAACGGTTTCGCTTACCAAGATGGATGAACGTCTCAGTAAACACGCCGCACTGGAAGATGAGGAGCATGTATCCTTTGGCGAAAGCTTAGCCAACGCGACCTACTGGTTTGTCCTGTTGCTTTTCTTACCTTCGGTATTGTCTACGTTAGGCCTGGAAGAGATCGCAAAACCGGTGAACGACGTTTTCTCGGCGATTTTTAACTACATACCCAATATCTTAGCCGCCCTGGTTGTATTGGCGGTTGGCTGGTTTATCGCCCGGGTTGTCCGCCAGATCGTGGCTAACTTGTTGAAATCAATCGGCACTGACCAATTTGGACACCGCGTCGGTCTTTCAGAAGCACGTTCGTTGTCCGATCTGGTCGGTATGCTGCTGTATATCTTTATCCTTGCAGTGGCGATTATCGCTTCATTGGAAGCGCTTGATATCGCTGCCATAACCGTACCTGCTACGCAAATGCTTACCACGATCATCAATGTCATCCCGAACCTGATCGGGGCAGCATTACTGCTGATCGTTGCTTATGCGGTTGCTAAGCTGGTTGCTAACCTGGTGCGAGATTTACTGGGCGGTCTTGGCTTCGACACAATACCGGAAAAGCTCGGTCAAAAATGGAGCACCGAGACTTCTCCTTCCCAATGGGTTGGCTACCTGACGTTGTTCGCGATCATGTTGTTCGCCATCGTCGGAGCGCTAGAGATGCTGCAAGCCTCATCCCTGGTGCTAATCATGAATGTGTTCATCGCATTCTTCTGGAAGGTCGTCCTGGCAGTGATCATATTCGGGATAGGAATGTACTTCGCAGGTATCGTATACAAGGGTATCCTGGCGACTGGTACAAACCAGGCTAACTTCATTGGCAGGATGGCGCAAATCGCCATCATCGTCTTCGCCGCGGCGATCTCTTTGCGTGAGATCGGCGTCGCCAACGACATCATCAACCTGGCTTTCGGCGTGACCCTTGGTGCGCTTGGCCTGGCGGTAGCGCTTTCGTTTGGTCTGGGCACCACCAAGATTTCCGAGCGCGAAGTTGACAATTTTATCTCGGTGATGCGCGAGCCGCAAGACGAAGAATAGCACAACGCAAGTAATTGTCCACTAAACAGTGAATTGCCTAAATAAAACTGCGGGAGGTAAGAAACCTCCCGCAGTTTTGTTATAGTGGTTCACTTATATCCAAGTGTTTTATTCCGGACGAAAATAAACAAGAACAAAAAGAATGGTGACATTGCCAGAGGGATCCAGATCGTATCTAATAGATTCACCTGACCCCCTGTGCCGATATCAAGCAGGGGTTGGCCAGTGCCCATGATATCCCTCGTAAATAGTCTCTGACCATCCCCCTCGAAAACAGCGATAACTTGTGGCAAAGGCCGGTCGGATGACACATAGGAAGTACCTTGGCAAAGTAACTGGGCTGAACCTCCCCCATCTAACATCATAACCTTGTCTGCTCCGAAGTCCCTCAACACGTCCGCGGCATCGATTTGCCTGGCAGACTTTGTGTTGAAGATCAGTACGGTTTCATAAAAACCATTCCGGTCCTGGTCATCGACTCCAACAAAGGTCCTGCCGACGTATTTGGTAGGACTTTTGCGAGCATCTTCGGTTAAACCAGCGATGATGTCTGGAGCACTGGATTGATAAATGGCCTCTTTAGTGAGTGTGGTTATATCCGCTCGATCCTTCCAGAGCTCAAAGATAAGTTTCTGGTCCGGAAACTGAGCCTTCCCAAAACCATCGCTAACTATCTCCCCATCCACCTTCAGTGGGAAAGGCAACCTGGTGGGGTATTCCGGCATAAAGAAAAATTGCCCATTTGTGACACAGAAGGCGGCCTCGTTCGTAGAAAAGACCTCCTGCCAATATTTCTCGAGTTTCTGGGCCCACATGCGCGGGTCATCGCCACCATACACACCTTCTCCAGTCCGTGGTTCAGAGATATCGCCATGCAGCAGAGCTATCTCTGCCCCCTGGGCTAGGTTGATGACTTGCACAAAGTCCGGATTGCCGCCCGGATAATCCTTACGATAAAGCTGCACCCCCACTCCAGAGATAACCGCCTCAAAACCAGGTGGAACTTTCTGCTGTAGAGGATTAGCATAAGCTATCCCTGGTAAGGCGGTTATCACTATAAACAAGCCCATTAGAACCCAGCGGATGCTTCTTGATGCAATCATATATACCTCTACTTGTAACTACTCGGGCTGAGCAGTTACCTCTATTTTATCTTAATTCCAAGATTTCTATCGGATTTACATTAGTGTTAAGTTGTTTGTCGAAGATGTTCAGATGGGTGTGGTAACCACAGTTGCGATTCTTACATGACCTGCCTTGCATATCGGTTGTATAACCCAAATTACTTTCATATCCTACTGGCTGGCCCAGATTTATCTTGTCACCTATCATCACGGAGTACTCTCCATGCAGCATGGTAACTTCGTAGATCTCATTTGCGATCACCAGGGTAGGGTTGCCGTACTCATCTACGAATAAATCGCTGACCTCCCCATTTATTGGAGATTTTATGATTGAGTTTTCCCCAGCAGCCAGGTCGATTGCTAAGTGGCCGTAAGATTCGCCGTGGGGCCCTTGGGTAATTACATAATTATCATATGGCACTGCGATCGCATAATGATCCACAACTTCAATAAAACTCTCGGGTGCTTGGGACGTTTCTGGAGTGCTTCTTGTTTTATCAATGAGGACTTTCGAAATCATGAACACAATTAATACGATTGCCACCAGAGTCAGCGCATCAAATGGAACACGCTCCTCCGGTTGGCGATCTACATAGCCTTCCCAGTAGAATTCCTCGATATCAAGTTCATGGGTAACATCTTCAATAAACATAACTCAACCCAATTATCATTAAATACTGAAATAGAACTTATGTTCTATTATATGGCATTATTTTATAATTGTCCATCCCTTTCTGGTGGTATTCCCTGGGAATTCGAGGGGAAAGAGGTGGGTCAACGATTATAATCATGCTGCCATAAGGACTTATTCACCTGAAATGGATCGAAAGTAAACACGATTAGGGAGAGTAGCCATTGTCACCACATCATGACCTCACTTTGAGAGACATTTACCTGGCTCGTCAACGAGTTGTTTTCTTGACGAGCAGGACACCTATCATCGAGGCGCCCCATCTATCCAAACACCTGGGTATCCAAGTTTTTCTTAAATTGGAGAACTCGCAGCTCACCGGCTCGTTCAAGCTGCGTGGTGCAACCAATAAGATCCTCAGCCTGTCTGACAAAGAGCGCGGTCGGGGTGTTATTACCGTTTCGAGCGGAAACCATGGGCGCGCGGTAGCATACGTGGCTCGGGAACTCGGCATTCCCGCCACAGTCTGTATTTCAGAGCCAGTGCCAGCGAATAAAAGGAAAGCCATTCAA
>DAOVXM010000137.1 GCA_030636125.1 Chloroflexota bacterium
ACCTGGTAAAGTCACCGCTAGGGAAATTGTCAGGGCGAATTAATTCTTCTATTACTTCAATCGCCGGTAGAAAGTCATCCACCCAGGGCCAAACATTCGACTTATGAGGATGCCACCCATAACCACCATAAGGGGTTGCATATAAACCGCGAGGGGCCAATAGCAAAGCGTCTTTCGGTAAACGTGATGCGAAAATCCACATTGCATTTTCATCACCAGTCCAACCATGCAGGAGTAATATCACCGGATGAGGCCCCGTCTTGTTTGGTTCTCTTAAACGGAGCACCAGGTCATTGAAATTTATCGTTCGCTGATAATTCTCCATACTTAAACTTCCCCTACGATTTATCTGCCCGCTTTACAATCCACTCCAACCCAGCTAATGCTCCCCAGATCAATACCAAGGGTGATAATCCGAATAAAAGGCAAATAATACCCATTAGAGCCGCGTTCCGTCCATAAAATAGGTAAATCAATCCATCCCCGACAATAAATAGCAATAATATCCCCCCAATAATTAGACGAGTATTGGTTTGCCTTGCATAATTTCTCAAATCTCTGCTCATAAAAAATCTATCGCTAAGAGAGTAACAAATCCTGATTTTCTTTCTGATTGAGAGGGTCATTGGAAATACTCCCCTTCAGAAGAAACTGATTAGTTTACCGTAAATATCTCTTGCTCCCTTATCTCAGCCTCAGTTGTGTAGAACTGCCTCCGGTGAAGTTCTGCATATAATCCTTGCTGAGCCAGCAATTCCTCATGTGTTCCCCGCTCAACGATGCGCCCTTCATCTAAAACCAACACCTGGTCGGCGTTACTTACCGTAGAAAGGCGGTGAGCGATGACAAACGAAGTGCGACCTTTAAGCAACTTGGATAACGCCCTTTGGATGAGCACTTCGGTACGTGTATCAACACTGGCAGTAGCCTCATCTAAAATTAGGATACGTGGATTTGCCAAAACGGCGCGAGCAATCGAAATGAGCTGCCGTTGCCCCAGACTTAGCATACCACCTCGTTCGCCCACTTCGGTCTGGTAACCCGACGGCAATCGGGTAATAAACTCATGCGCGGCCGCTACTTTCGCTGCAGCGTACACATCCTCATCACTGGCATCCAAGCGACCGTAGCGAATATTGTCCAAGACCGTACCGGAAAACAGGAAAGGATCTTGAGGAACCATACCCATTTGTGAGCGTAAGCTGTATTGTGTCACATCACGGACATCATTTTCATCGATGGTTACCCGACCACTAGTCACTTCATAAAAACGAAGGATGAGGCTAACCAATGTGGTTTTGCCAGCGCCGGTAGGTCCAACCAAGGCCAATGTCTGCCCAGGTTCAGCTACCAGGTCAATTTGCTCTAATACTGGCACTTGAGGATCATAACCAAACGTCACGTTGTCTAATCTTACCCTACCCTGAATTTCTGGAAGATCAATCGCTCCAAGTGCATCCTGGATATCGGGTTTGGTATCGAACAATTCAAAGACCCGCTCCGCCGCCGCGAATGCTGACTGCGCCAAGGTCCATATTTGAGCTACGGTTTGAACAGGACGGAAAAAATTTTGCACATACTGCAGGAACGATACGAGTACCCCCACTGTAATTATGCCTTGCACCGCCATATATCCACCTAGAGCTGCAACAATAGCAGTATCTAAAGTACTGAGTACATCCATCGTTGGCGCAAAAGCTGAGGTAATTGCATTAGCGCTGACGTTTGCATCGCGATTTGCCGCGTTGCGTTCCGCGAAACGGCGGATATTAAGATCGCCGCGATTAAATGCCTGTGTTACCCTTACCCCACCCAGCTCTTCTTGCAAATCAGCAGAGACATCGCCGATCGTAGAACGTGTCTTTCTAAAAGCCTGGCGGGCCAATCGTGCGAATAGAGTTGTTGCCAGCAGCATTAAAGGGACAATGGCTAATACAGCTAGAGCTAATTGCCAATTAAGGAGGAACATAGCCACCACAATGCCAACCAGTGCAAACAATGCTCCTATCGATTGCGCCAACCCCTGGCTTAGGAAAGTATTTATCATATCAATATCGTTAACCAGCCTGCTCATTAAATCCCCTGATTCTTTACGCTCCAGGTATTGGAGTGAAAGCGTTTCGACCTTCTCAATTATCTGCCGGCGCATATCTGCCAGCGCACGCTGTCCGGCTGATGCCATCAGATATGTCTGATAACGCATACTGAACATGCCGATAAGATAGACAATCACCAAAACGATTACAATCTGCGTGAGCCCGGCAATGTCGTCCTGGCCAATAAATTCATCAATAGCCCTTCCAACTAGAAAAGGAGCAAGGCCCTGTGTAGCCGCGTTCATTAGGGTAAAGATAAAAGCACCCGATACTGTAAGCCAATATGGTTTCAAATAACGTACAAGGCGGAAGACAACCTTCGAGCGATTTGAAGCGCGCTCATCTGAAGTTTGTGCTATGCGCTGCATCCCATGCATCATAGTGCCATTTCCTCCTCGACCATAGCCATCAGCTCAGCCCGGTCGCCGAACTGTGTTTCTAAAATCTCAGCATATAATTCGCTTGTTTGTAGCAATTCGTCATGCTTGCCTTGTGCGACAAGCTCACCTTTACTGAGCAATAAAATCATATCGGCGTTTCTCACAGTACTGATCCTTTGTGCAATCACGAAGCTGGTACGCCCTTTCATGAGTTCAAGTAATGCCTGTTGGATATTATATTCTGTCTCCGCATCCACTGAAGAAGTACTATCGTCTAAAATGAGGATGCGCGGATCCACTAAAAGAGCGCGGGCAATAGCGATACGCTGCTTTTGTCCTCCAGATAAACCTATGCCGCGTTCGCCCACGATGGTCTCATAGCCATCAGGCTGCTCGAGTATAAAGTCATGTGCTTGAGCCGCTTTAGCGACCGCAATGACTTCATCCATAGATGCATCCGGACATCCATAGGCAATATTCTCTCTTATCGTGCCCGAAAACAAAGTGGTTTCCTGGAGGACAATACCAATTTGTGAACGCAAGGAATCAATCGCAACGTCTCGCACGTCATACCCATCGATGGTAACCCGCCCCACAGTTACATCATAAAAACGCGGGATCAAGTTGATGATGGTAGATTTTCCTGAACCAGTTTCACCTAGAATCGCGATCGTCTTACCAGGTTCTGCCCCGAAGGAAACATCGCTAAGAACATTCTGTTCCCCACCAATATAACGAAAACTAACATCTTCAAAAGCTACTCGACCTTGAACTAGTGGCAAAGGGACTGCCTCTGGACTATCCTTGACTTCTGAATCTGCATCAATTACCTCAAATATTCTTTGTGCAGAAACTTCTGCACGTGACATCATAGCCCCAATCATTCCCATCATAAACATTGGCATAAGCAAAAACCACAGATAACCTGTAAAAGCTACTAGTTCGCCGAGCGATAGCTGGTCATTAATAACCTGGAGTCCACCAATCCAAACGACGGCGACAACAGCCAGGTTGGCAATAAAGAATATTAATGGGAAAAATTTTGAAAAAATACGTACCATGCCCAGATTTTCCTGTAGGAGCTCATCATTCTGGATCAGGTATCTTGTGCGCTCGTAATCTTCCCTTGCGAATGCTTTGACTACACGCATGCCAGCTAAATTCTCCTGAAGTATCGCGTTCAGTGCGCCTAATTTTTGCTGTACCGCTTTCGAAGCCGGCATAATTTGCCGGATAAATAAAACCAAGATCGCCATAATGATGGGTAGCAAGACGACAATCGCCAAAGCTAAAAACCAGTTCATTATGAACATGATCACCAGTGTGCCGATTAATAAGATTAATGCAGATATCAGTTGCAATAGACCCGTCCCCACAAATTGTTTTACCAGCTCCACATCGGATGTCATTCGGGTCATCAATTTTCCTGTTTGGGCGCGATCATGGTAAGAGAAACTTAAATTTTGCAATTTTTCAAATATTGCGTTCCTTAGATCAAAGGCTACACCTTGTGAAGTTACCTCTGACCAGTAAGCCTGCAAGAAATTGAATAGACCACGTGTCAAAGCCACTACTACAAGCGCAATTGAGACCTGCCATACCCTCTGCATGTCTAGTTGTGAGATGCCTTGATCAATTAAAATTCTTAACAATTGAGGTGTTAGCAGGTTCAACCCACTGACCAGCAAAAGGGCAAGTCCGCCGCCTACCGCTGTTGGCCAGTAGTGCCATAAATAAACCAATGATCGGCTGATATATTTCATAATTAAGATGATTCCTTTATCGGTGATTTTTATTATTGGGTATATACAGATCCACTAAAACTTATATATTCATGGTCTCGTTTAGGTCCCTAATCCTTCCCAGAACACATCCACCACAAAGCTTATATCTTGCTTAGTAACTACACATATTTGACAGGTCCTTTTGTGCTGCATCATACCGTGCAACATGCCAACCAATAACGCAGCTGGTGAATTGCCATTGGGTACAGGGCGTAACTCCCCATTCTCAATAGCCTTAGCAAGAACATCCTCCAAAGGTTGCAACATGGCGTGAATCATTTTTCCAATATGCTCTTTTGGTGGTGATTTATCGATCGTTGCTGCTTCTCTTCGCAAGAGAAAAAACGGCGATCGTCGTCCTATGGTAACTTCGGCATATTCCACAAGGATCGCCTCCACCTTTTTCCGCGAAGTATGCGCAGATTCACCTGCTCGGGTCATACGCTCACTTAAGTTTGCAGCATGATGCTCCAACACCTCATTAAAAAGAGCTTCCTTACTGGGGAAATGGTAATAGAGCGCAGCGTTGGTTACTTCACAAGCCTGGGCGATATCGCGGATTGACACCGCACGATATCCGTGAGCAGTGAATAATTCTTCTGCGACTTCAAGGATCCGTTGACGTCCAATTCGATTGGTTTTTGTCACCATTGCTCGCTCCTTACTGAACGGTCGGTAAGTTGGAATTTTACTACCACTTATCATACCCGTCAAGTATGCGGTAAAATCCCCCATGTCAGCAAATCTCCACTGGAAATTAGCCTTTGAAAAAGAGTTGAATATGGCCGAAAATGCACGGGAAGCTGGTAACGAGGGCATGGCTCGCGTGTGCTCACGCCGAGCAGCCGGAATCATCATCAATGAATATCTCACTCGCCGGGAGTTACCCGATCCTGGTCCGAGCGCTCATGAACGTTTGAAATACTTACGGGGATTGCAGGATATACCACCCAAGGCTCGGGAAATTGCTTCTCATTTGCTGACTCGTGTTAACCCCGATCACAGCCTCCCAATTGACGTCGACCTGATCCATGAAACGCGTTATTTGTCTGAGATTCTACTAAAAAGCTGAATAACTGTTACAAATATATCTTACGTTACTTTCTATATACCTACCAATGGTCGAATCACAAAGACTGGATATTGCAATACTGAAGAATGTGAAACTTCTCAGTGACCTCAATCAGGCTGAGCTTGTTTATGTTGCCAATATGGTTAATTCTCGCAAGTTCAAAGCCGGGGATTACATATTCCATGAGGGTGATCGGGCTCATAATCTCTATGTGCTGGTAGATGGTCGGATCAAGCTTACTCAGGTGAGTCTTGAAGGTGAGCAGATAATCCTGCATTATGTCACACCAGGAGATGCCTTTGGTGTAGTAGCAGTGTTAAGTAATATCCCTTATCCGGTTTCCGCCCTTACTGTAAATGATTCGACAGTTCTATCCTGGGATGACAATTTGATGAATCGCCTCATGGAGCAGTATCCCCGCATCACATTCAACGCTTTAAGTATATTGGCCAACCGCATTCGAGACTTTCAGAACCGAATGTTAGAACTATCTACGGAACGAGTAGAGCGCCGCATCGCCAACGCTCTCATAAGATTAGCCCGACAAACCGGTAAAAAAACCAGTGATGGGGTATTAATCGATCTTCCACTGACCCGTCAAGATCTTGCAGAGTTGTCCGGTACGACTCTCTACTCTGTTAGCCGCACTCTCACTCAATGGGAAGTATTAGGACTGGTCAAAAGTAAACGAGCTCAAGTAATCATTACCAATCCTCATGGACTAGTTAGTATCGCGGAAGATCTACCAACGCGCTGAAACCGAATTCCCGAAGATTATAAACAAGTCTCAACATCTTGAGATTCTCTCTGAGGCGATAAAAATTTACCTGCTTGTTGAAGTAAAGTTAAATAAACGAATTTAAGCTATCAAACATCATATGAATAAACAAGCTATAATTGGGCTCGGACTTTTATGATTAAGGAGGAAAACCCTAAACTAATGAAACCAACCTACGCTTATATACCTGATGTATCCCAAACTATCTCTGATATCCCTCCTGACAGCATCGTCAGCAGGACAATACACTCGGATGATACGGTAAAAGTGATGTTATTCGGCTTCGCTGCCGGTCAAGAGCTGTCTGAACATACCGCTTCGATGCCTGCTATCCTCCATATCCTAGATGGTGAAGCTCGCCTTACTCTCGGCGAAGAAAAGCATCAAGCTCGAGCTGGCACCTGGGTCCATATGCCGGCGAAATTACCTCATAGTGTCTTTGCAGAGGAACCGGTGATAATGCTCTTGATTCTCATTAAATCGACTTAATGGAAAGTTCAAGGAGTTTCAAGCCCCTTTTTATAATTCTCTCAATCCTAGCTTTATTAGCCGCCCTTTGGTCTGGTTGGATACGACTAGGGTGGCGATTTCCCTACATCCCACTCACCTTGCCCTTCTCCCATGGACCATTGATGGTCTCGGCTTTCCTGGGCACTCTAATCTCACTTGAGCGCGCCGTCGCCCTCAAAAAACGTTGGATGTATCTTGCTCCCCTTTTGAGTGGATTAGGTGGAGTAGCTCTACTACTTAATGCAACCAGCCTGCTTGTCCCGCTGTTATTCTGCCTCAGCAGTATAATCTTAGTTCTCCT
>DAOVXM010000312.1 GCA_030636125.1 Chloroflexota bacterium
CCACCTCTATCTTGGCCGCTTGGTCGCCGAGAAACTGCCGATCATGCAGATGGCGCGATTGTCATGGTACTGGCGTCAGAGGCGAAAGCCCGAAACTTATCAGATAAGCCTATTTGGCTGGTTGGTATGGGATGGTGCAATGATTCGCCGTCTTTAGAAAACCGTGATTGGGCTCAAGCAGTTTACGTTAAAGAGGCGGCACGCATGGCATACCGCCAAGCCGGAATCAATAACCCTATCGGCGTTATTGATATTGCTGAGATAGATGACATCTACGCGTATAAAGAACTGCAAGCCCTAGAAGCACTTGGTTTTTGTGGTCCGGGTGAGGCAGGAGTATTAATCGAAGAAGGTTTTACAGCACCTGATGGCGCCCTTCCAGTAAACGTATCCGGTGGTAGCCTTGGTCAGGGTAACCTGCTCGATGCAAACGGGTTAGCCAGAACTTTAGAAATTGTACTCCAGCTGCGCGGTGAGGCTGGAATACGCCAATTAGAAGAAGTAGAAGTTGGCTTGGTTCAATCCTGGCGAGGAGTGCCTACTACCAGTGGGGCAGTCGCCATTTTAACTAATTAGGGAGATAACAACATGGCTATGCGAAAAGTTGCTGTCGTCGGAGCCGGTATGACTAAATTTGTTCGCCGTGCTCAGGAGACAGGCAAAGAACTATCTTGGCAAGCTGCCCATATGGCTCTTAAATCGTGTGGAATGACATTAGATGACATTGAAGGGGTGTGCCTTGGAACCGCACCAGACTCCTTTGATGGCGTGCATATGAAAGGCGAATACCTGAGTGACGGGGCGGGCGCTTGGCGCAAACCATTCATACGCTCCTATGTCGGTGGAGGCACGGGTGTCTTCGTCCCAATCCAAGCTTGGTACCACATCGCTTCTGGATTATTTGATGTCGTATTGGTCATTGCTGAGGAGAAAATGTCCAGCTATTATCCTCACGCCCAAGGTGCATTCCTTACAATCTTTGACCATACAACTGAACGACCGTTAAAACCAAACCTGCTCTGGATTTTTGCTTTAGAGATGAACCGATACATGACTACATACGGCATATCTAAAGAAGACATTGCCCGCGTTTCAGTGCTTCATAAACAAAACGCAGCAGACCACCCTTGTGCATTACTTGGCGACGCGAATATTACGCTTGAGGATGTGCTCAATTCTGAGACACTTGCATGGCCAGTTCAGCGATTAGATGTTAGCCCAGTTTCGGATGGTGCAGTCGCAATCGTAATGGCAGCCGAACATATCGCAAAGAGGACCACCGACAAACCAATTTGGGTGGAAGGTGTCGGGTGGAACCTGGATACATCTTATTGGACAAACCGTGATCTTACCTATCCACGTTATGTAGAATATGCTGCCCGGATGGCATATGAAATGGCAGGTATAAAGGAACCTCGAAAAGAGATAAATATTGCCGAACCTTATGATCCATTTGACTATAAAGCTCTCCACCACTTAGAAGGTTTACAACTAGCTGAACGCGGTCAAGCACCCCAAATGTATATTGATGGCGTTGCAGCTCGGGACGGTGACTTGCCGGTTTGTCCTTCAGGTGGTTTGTTGGGAGTGGGCAATCCCATCGCTGCAGCAGGCCTCATGAAAATTGCCGAACTCTACTGGCAGTTACGTGGTGAGGCCGGTGCACGTCAAGTCCCAGGAAATCCAAGACGAGGATTGGCGCAAGCATGGGGTGATCTAATGCAGGTTGGCACTGTAGTGATACTGGGGCGCTGAGGAGAAGAACCATGACTGAAAATATCGATAAATATCCAGGAACACCATTAAGTGAAAAAGACTTTGCTGAAGGAAATATTCTTTTCAACTATGATGAATTAAAGGGTGATTTTGCTTGGGACACTGGCGTTGCCATTGGTCGCTACTTAGCATCTTTAAAAGAGGGTATCATCCTTGGCTCACACTGCTCTACCTGCCGTAAGACAGTCGTTCCACCTCGAACGGTTTGTGAATGGTGTTTCCGCCCCATGGACGAATTTGTCCCTTTGCAGGACACCGGGACCGTTAATACTTTCTCATTGTGCTACGTGACCTGGGATGTAAAACGGATAAAAGAGCCTGAAATCCCGGCTGTGATCGAAATTGATGGAGCTTCCCCGCTTCACGGCATCATGCATATGCTTGATGAGGTAGATCCTCAAACGGTCCATATAGGTATGCGTGTAAAAGCAGTTTGGAAGCCTGCGGAGGAACGCCAAGGTTCAATAATCGATATCCTGTATTTCAAACCCATTATTAAGGATTAGCCATGACGCTATTAAATAGAGATCCAAACGCTCCCGCTTTTTGGTCAGGTAACCTTCCTGTAACCAGTCGTTATACGTATGGCTTAGCTGGCGAACGATTCTTTCGAGCACTTAAGGATGAGGGGCTAATTATGGGCTCACGTTGCCATACATGTGAGCGCACCTATGTTCCCGCCACACAATTCTGCGAGCGCTGCTTAGGCGAAACAACCGATTGGGCAGAAGTTGGCACAGTCGGAAAAGTTCATACATACACACTCCTGTTCGAAAATTATGATGGTACACCTATCGAAAAGCCTAAAATAGTTGCCTTTATCCGGATGGGAGATGGTGGCTTGGTACATTATTTGAGTGAAGTTGATCCAGAGGAAGTGACCATCGACATGCAAGTCGAAGCGGTAATAAAACCTCCCGATCAACGAGAAGGCTCTATCCTGGATATCGAATACTTTAAGCCGCTCGAGTGAAGGGTGAAGGTTATTTGCAGATTATCATTCCTTATGCAATCAGCGGAAAGTAATTTGAATTTACCCGGAACCTTTGTCCGCTGATTGCTGAGTGATTGGCGGTCTCCTCGTCAATTTTATTTCTAAGTTTATACCGCCAATCGCAAATAAGGTGATTACCAGACCGCGATTTAAGACAAATACAAGTTTCATTTTCCCCTACCAATATTCTCTATGAAGTCAAACCATCGCACAGCACAATCAGGCGACTTATTCCTTCTTTTGACGCCCACGGCACAAGAATTGCAACGAGTGCAACAATATCAACTTAATCTTCAGGATATATATGGAGGACATAGAATTGACCATATTCATATCACATGTCAGAGGTTCAGTCTTGAAAATGGTCTTTCCACAAAATATATCGTAGATTATCTGCAGAAAGAAATCAGTAAGTTTACTACCTTCCCGATCTTTGCGGACAAAGTTATTCAATTTCACGCACCATTTTGGCAATCACAAATGCTCCGTTGGCGGATACAGAACACAAATGCATGGGTAGAGTTCCAATATCAATTACGAACCCTTCTGAACGAAATGAATTGCCCATCACATTACGAGCGCATCCGACGGGCAACATGTACGGCGCTAATGCTGGATTCGAAGGTAAGCGTAGAACAAGAGGATATTCACACTAAATATCCTTTCTACCTCTTCCAGGCATGTCAAGTCATGATCTCAAGAGTCAGGCCAAACTCTTTTGAGTATATAGGAAAGATTGAATTTGGCAACTCCTCATTTAACCCAGTCTAGTAAGATTGTCTCTCACAATTTTATGTCCCCTCGATCCAAGTCACTTGGTCCTGTAATAGCAGTATATCGACAACGCCCTCTTAGTTGGGTAGACTTATTCACATGGGGATTACTTGGCGTTGTGGCAGTTCTTTTTCCATTAGTGTATGGATATTTTCGGCAGCGATATGCCTATACGCATTTCGGACCTGTCGCTGCTACGATTTGGAGCCGGCCTTGGTACCTGTTAGCGATAATTGCTTTATTTGCCTTTATAGCCCTTGCCATATACCGCCTTCGTTTTACTCGTCGCTTCGTCGCAGTTCATAAGCAAGGTCTCCGCTTGGCTTTATCCGACCGTCGAACATTGCGTTGGTCGGAAATTGCCGGTATTGCATCTTCTACTACCCAGTACCAATTCTTAGGCCTCTCCTTACGAACTCGTTATAATGCAAAATTATTTCCAAATATAGGCAAACCAATTCGTTTTGATAATTCTCTGCAGAATCTACCCGAATTACTCACCTATATTAAAGCCCAATTGTATCCTCGTCTTTCGACTCTCCTTCAAACCAACTTCAGCGAGGGGAAATGGCTTCACTTCGGCCCTATATCAATTCAACGTCAAACGATCCAAATCCTTGATCAACAGTACTCATGGTCCCAAGTTGAGCAGATCTCAGTAAATGCGGGATATTTAGTGATAAATACAAATCCAAATTCCAGACATCATTTTCCAGTCGCCAAGATCCCCAACATAGAAATCCTCCTCCAAATAATCCAACATGAGGTGAAGGCATGATCCTGCGCCGAGTCTTACCTTTATTAAGTAATACGTTCGAATACGTATCATCCTTAATTTTAAAGTTGACAAGTTGCATCTCTATCACTTTTTTACTC
>DAOVXM010000229.1 GCA_030636125.1 Chloroflexota bacterium
AAGTCACATTGAAAATATTCTGGCAACAACAGTCCAGTCTTATTGAATATTAACCACACAGATGCACTCTTTCACTAAACAGCCTCTATTTGCGCGACATGCTCGTCCTGTAAATTAAATAAAATCCAAAAATGATCAACGCTGCTGGACCAATTATGATTAACAAATTCTCAGCAGTTGCAGTGATTATTACTCCCATGACAATCAGAACTGCAGCAGGGATCCAGGCCCATTTCATACGACCCTCTGGCGAAGGAATCAGCGCGATGACGCCAAAAGTTAATCCTAAACCCAGGAAGAATATTCCACCTATACCGAAACCACTAAGTACCTCATCGAGCACGGTCACAATCATTAAAGTAAACATAACTCCTGCTGGGATGATAGCCCACCAATTGTTACGATCAGCCAGATATACTCCCAAAAAACTAACCCCTATCCCACCCAGAACAATAGATCCGGATATAAAATTGTTCAATCCTGGAGCTAAGAAATCGACAAGTATCACCAAAGCAAGACTGAGCAATGTAAACCCTGGAATTAATGCCCACCAATGATCACGATTCCCAAAGAATACAGATAAAAAGACTAAGCTACCAATCCCGAAAATCAGCGACCAAAAGATTGATCCTAACCGGATACCAAGAAAGTTTTGTAACAGCAACATCAAGCCTGCCAAAATCAGCATCGCACCCCAGAACACCCTCGACTGTAGCCAGTTGAACATATGTATTTCTCCTAGAATGTATAAGTGTTTAATCTATTTGTATTGCGTTAGCAATCAAATCTTGCTTAAGATCCCATAAATGTTGAGTAAGTGAAACATGATAAATATGAGGATTCATAATTCTACGTACACCTGCATCCAGTCGCTCGATATCCAGTTCACGCTTTTTACGCATTTCTTCAATGTCAGGTAATTTATATACTGTATTACCCTCGATTAACATATCCTCCAACAATATTTCAATCTCAGAAATGTCATCATGGGTCAACACGCGACATTTTGTGTGATTTGTCGGATGTCTTAGTACAATCTTCTCCATATTGCGTGGGTTATCAGACTCCAATCCAATCAAATCCGCAGTCGCCTTACCGCGCTGATCATACAATCGCCAGACATATTTATGCCCCGGATTGGGCACTTTAGACAGAGATTCCGATATTTTTATCGCCGGTTCCCATTTCCCATTATCGCAAACAGCAACTAATTTATAAACACCACCCAAAGCAGGTTCCCCCCAGGATGTAATCAATCTAGTACCCACACCATAGACCAAACGCTTGATCAGCTGGTGTGCTTCAACATCATAACGAGGAGCTTCCTCAATTATTTGGGTGAGTATCTGCCAAATAATCAATTCATCCAGATTATTAGAAATCACAATCTTGGCTTTATCAAAACCAGCCTCGTCCAGCACCTTTACAGCTTGAATACTCAGATAAGCAAGATCGCCGGAATCCAGTCTGATCCCAATCGGTTCGTGTCCTTTACGCCGTAGTTCTTCAAATACCTTGATCGCGTTAGGGATTCCGCTTTCTAATGTACTAATCGTATCTACTAAGAGTATACAATCATCTGGATACACGTCCGCATAAGCCCGAAATGCATCAAGTTCACTCATTCCTAATGCTAAAAACAGTTGCACCATGCTATGTGCATGTGTCCCTTTAGGTGGGTATCCTAATACTGCTGACATGCCCACATTCGAGGAATAATCGGCACCTCCTATCATGGCAGCTCGAACACCAGCGTTGGCACCCCGGTCTTGAGCCCGTCGTAACCCAAACTCCAACAATACCTGACCACGACCAATATCTCTTATGCGAGCAGCTTTAGTTGCAATCAATATTTGATAGTTCAAATGGTTAAGCAGTGATGTCTCTAGAATCTGTGCCATTGCTAAGGGTCCTTGAACTACAGTCAAGGGAACGTTAGGATGGACAACCCGGCCTTCTGGTATGGCACGCATCGTGATACCATTAAAATCTCCATTCTTCTGTAACCAATTCAAGAAATCATCCGAGAACAAACGGTTACCCGTGCGACTCTTTTGACTTTTTAGATAATCGATATCTCGATCGCGAAAATACGCAGTTTCCATCCAATCTAACAACCACTCTAACCCCGCATTTACACAGTATCCTGCTTTGTGCGTGCCATAATCAGGATTATCCCGAAAAAAATGGTCAAATTGAACCAGCTTTTCATGCATACCTGTGCGGTAATAGAGCTGCGCCATGGTAAGTTGGTATTGGTCTGTGTACAAAATCCCTTCCGCTAATTGTTGGTCCTTTCTTTTCATAGCATCATTTCTTATCAGCTAATACTTACTGGGTCTATCCCTATTTGTATATCTACATCCACTTTATTGGGAATCACCAAGAGGGTAATCAAAAAATTCATGCCGGGGTATCTGAAAGTACCTCATCCAAAGAAACCAGGCACCAACTGCGATTAAAATAATTGGGCTGAAAACACCCCAGAAATTCACTTCCCCAAATAAACCTAGATTATTTAATAATAAAAGAAACCCTACGATTACAATTAATCCCCCCCAAACAAATGTCCCACTTCTCATTATGCTCCTTTCAAGTATTACCTTAATATAATACATCGAAGGTGCGAAAATATTGCAAGAAATGGGCTATGAGCCCAAATCAGTCCAAGCAGTACATTGTTATGATTTTACCTCACTTACCAACATTAATCGCACCGGACAACTTATGGGGGAGATTCTAAAAAATGAATGATGCTATCTAGTGTTCCGTCAAATGTGATTGTTTAGTAAGAATAGATCATGGACGGAACACTTTAAGCTTTGTCATGGATGCAGTAACCCAGATATCAAATGAAACTTTCATCCTTGACAAAGCACTAGACTACCGATGAACACCAGGTAGATACTCCAGCCAATATGAACCCAGGTGTACAGGTAATCGTGTCTCCGCCCAAGACTGCCGCATTGGCGAAATAAACTAAACAACCACTCCACTGCATACATATGAGTTTTTATGAATTCACCGAAGCTGGACTTCGGGTAGAATTTTTCAGGCAACACATGCCAGAATAGCGCAAATCGACGGGTGACATCACCACAACATCCAAAAAGAAAGTGGGTGATCGGGCGATCACCCACTTTAGATGTAACATTGTATTAAGAGATATCCAATTAACACATTCTCAACTACGAAGACGGATAATCAATTTCCGTAATTCAACAACTAAGAATAGCAAGATACTTAACCCAAAACATATCATCAGGTCCTGGAAAGATAGAGCCGTCGTTCTAAATAGGCTCTGTAAGAATGGTATGTACACTACTGCTAGTTGCAAAACCACCGTAAGCACCACAGCACCCAAAAGTGCTGTATTACTAAACAAGCCAATTGAAAACAGCGATTCACGATTCGATCGAATAGCCATCACATAGCCCATTTCGGAGAATGTCAATGTTGTAAAGATCATTGTCTGCCAAGTTGCTAATCCTAGGCTCCAATACCAGTAACCAACCCCGATTGAAAGGAGCCCCATTAAAAGGCCAACCCAGATGATATCTCGACCTACACCGCGAGCGAATATATTTTCATTCGGCGGGTAAGGCGGACGGCGCATTGTATCCGGCTCTTCTTTTTCAACGCTGAGTGCTAGCCCCGGAAGACCATCTGTAACCAAGTTTATCCATAGAATCTGGAGAGGTAACAATGCCAAGGGCATCCCCAATAACGGAGCCGCCAACATAGCCCATATCTCACCCGCGTTACTGCTCAAAGTATACTTAATAAATTTACGGATATTATCGTAAATTACGCGACCCTCTTCTACAGCCGCTACAATAGTAGCAAAATTATCATTCAGCAAGACCATATCAGATGCTTCTTTTGATACATCAGTTCCTGTAATGCCCATCGCCACCCCGATATCAGCTGCCTTCAACGCAGGTGCATCATTTACACCGTCCCCGGTCATAGCAGTGATCTGGCCTCGGTTCTTCAATGCTCGTACAATTTTTAATTTGTGCTCAGGCGTAACCCGTGCAAATACTGAGACCTTTTCAACAATTTCTTCTAACTCATCCATACTAAGATCATCAAGTTCCTGGCCAGTCAAGACACCGTTTTCGCTATAGATCTCCAACTCTTCAGCAATGTGACGGGCTGTAAGCGGATGATCTCCAGTAATCATAATAGGGCGGATACCTGCTGTACGGCATTTCTGTACAGCCTCTTTCACTTCGGGACGAGCTGGGTCGATCATACCAACCAAACCGACAAATATCAGCTCACTTTCAGCGTTATTGCCATTCGCTTGAATCGGTAGTTCATCAATAGAACGACAGGCCACCCCCAGTACACGCATCCCTTTTTGCGCAAGTTTTGAATTGGCCACCTCAATCCGGTCGCGCCAATCAGCATTCATAGGTTCAACCCGGTTTTCTATCCAGACCTGATTTGAGATGTCTAGCAAACCATCTACTGATCCTTTTGTGAAGGCGACGTAATCAAACTCTTCTGTCCAACCATCCCAATCCCACACTGGCTTGAAGCCATCGGGGATATCAGCAGGCGAAGTTGGCATTCTATTGACAGTGGTCATTCTTTTACGTTCAGAATCAAATGGCACTTCGTCAACTCGAGGGAATATCGCTTCTAAAGTATTTTTACCCAATCCCATCCGCGACGCAGCTACAAGGAGAGCACCTTCAGTTGGGTCACCGACGATGTGAAATCTGTCAGGACGTCTTTCATTGCAATCTAAGATAGCGTCATTACACAAAGCCGCTCCGGCCAGCAATAAGGTCAATGCAGGCGAGGCATGCAATTTTTCCGCTTGATCACTGCTCGGTACAGCATCAACACAAGGCAGCGAGACTGTACCAGTATATGTTCTTGACAACTCCTCAACCAAATCTATACGATGGTCTGCAACATCAAGCACCGTAACGGTCATCCGGTTCTCAGTCAGTGTGCCAGTCTTATCAGAACAAATGACAGTAACTGAACCGAGTGCTTCAACGGCTGGTAGTTTACGGATAAGCGCCTGGCGATTTAGCATGCGCCGGGCTCCCAATGCTAGTGAAATCGTCACTACTGCCGGTAATCCCTCAGGGACGGCTGCCACCGCTAGGCTGATGCCTGTGAGTAGCAAGATCTCGAAACTCTCTCCTTGCAGGAAGCCTAATCCAAATACAATCCCCACTAAAACCAATGCTGCCATTGCT
>DAOVXM010000274.1 GCA_030636125.1 Chloroflexota bacterium
AAGTTTTGGACTATAATAGCCTACCATGGAAAACACCCAGAATCTCGAAGAAGTGCATCAACGGCTGGAAGAACTTCGTGATGAGATTAACTTCCATATTTACCGTTATCATGTTCTCGACTCACCTGTTATCAGTGATTATGAGTATGATCGTCTACTGACTGAGCTAAATCAAATAGAAGCTGGGCACCCTGAATGGATTAAACCAGATTCACCCACTCAAAGGGTTGGCCCCAAACCGGCTGAGAAATATGTAAAAGTGCAGCACCCGGCACCTATACTCAGCTTGGCGAATGCATTTGATACGGAAGATGTGCAAGCCTGGTATAACCGCATTCTCAAGTTAGATGACCGGGTGGCCCAAGCGGACTTTGTTATACAACCAAAAATAGATGGGTTGACGGTTGTATTACACTATCAGGACGGCTATTTTGTGCAAGGCGCCACGCGTGGAGATGGGATTGTGGGGGAGGGTATTACTTCAAATTTAAAAACTATTCGCTCTCTGCCTTTGAAGGTGCCTGTTTTAGCAGGAGGACCTACGCCACCGACCAGACTGGTTGTGCGGGGCGAAGCTTTTATCTCGATAAAGGAATTCGAAGCACTGAACCGGCGTTTAGAAGAGGCCGGAGAGAAGACATATCTAAACCCACGCAACACCGCGGCAGGGTCTTTGCGACAGCTTGATCCCTCATTGACAGCCTCGCGCCCTTTGACAATGCTTATTTACCAGATTGTGGATAGTACTTCTCCGATGCCGGCTTCTGAATTAGACACATTAGCCTATCTTCGAGATTTAGGCTTTCCTGTTGTCGAGGATATATACTGTCAGGACATCGAAGCTGCAATTGAAGCAAGTGAAGCTTTGACTCGGCGTAGGGACAATCTCACCTATGAAGCGGATGGGGCTGTGATCAAGATCAATGATATTATGTTAGCTGTGGAATTGGGTGTGGTTGGTAAAGATCCCAGAGGCTCGATAGCGTTCAAATTTCCGGCGCTTGAAGTAACTACGGAATTGCTTGATATTGGTGTGAATGTGGGGCGGACAGGTGTGTTGACTCCGTTTGCAATCCTTGAACCTGTGAATATTGGTGGGGTGATCGTAAAACAAGCGACCTTACATAATTTAGACTATATCGCTGATAAAGACATCCGTATTGGGGACCGGGTGGCAGTTAAACGCGCTGGAGATGTAATTCCGTATGTAATCGGTCCTATTAAGGACTTGCGAAGCGGTGATGAAAGGATATTTGAGCCCCCGCACTTATGTCCCTCTTGTGACCAACCCATTGAACACTTTGAAGGGGAGGTTGCCTATTATTGTGTTAATGCGTCCTGCCCTGCGCAACTGATCCGTAATTTGGAGCATTTTGTATCTCGTGGGGCGATGGATATTGTTGGGTTAGGGATAAAAATTGTCCAACAATTGGTTATGGGCGATTTAGTACATGATGTAGCAGATCTGTATACCTTACATAGAGACGATTTGTTGAGCTTAGAAGGCTTCGCTGAAAAAAAAGCGGATAATTTACTTCGATCAATTAACGCCTCTAAAAGCAGGTCGTTAGCACGTCTGATTAACGCATTGGGGATACGCGGCGTTGGTGAAGTGATGGCAGGTGATATTGCGATGGCTTATATTGATCTTGACTCACTTTCCCGAGCAAAGTTTGAGGATTTGATAGCATTGGAGGGGATTGGACCAAATATCGCTCAAGCTGTTGTAGATTGGTTTGAACAGCCGGCAAACCAACAAGTTCTGGCAAAACTCCACAAAGCTGGCGTATGGCCTATCGCGGAATCAGTATCGTCTGAAATAGAAATCCCCCAAATTTTTAATGGAATGACAATTGTTCTCACAGGGACTTTGGAGGGATTCTCGAGGCAAGAGATAAAAAAATTCATTGAAGACCGCGGAGGCAAGGTCTCCAGTTCGGTTAGTAGGAAAACCAGTTACCTGGTCTTGGGTGAGAGTCCTGGATCTAAATTGAATAAGGCTCAATCGTTGGGTGTTCCCATACTGGACGAGAAAGAGTTAATCGTCCTGGGAAGCGAATGAAAACGTGGTTGGATGTTGACAGTTCCATTGCACTGGACTAAACTAGCGTTTGTTAACAGTTGGAAATAGGAGAGAGATATGGATCATCAGTTACCGGATGATGCTGTAATGCAGCGTATCCGCGCCATGAATGAAAGAGTTAAGGGTATACAGGAGGCAGGCCTGTATTTTTATAACCTACCGATCACAGAACTGAGAGGTGGGGCACGAGTGATTGTGAATGGGCGGGAAATGGGGATGTATGCCTCGTATTCGTACTTAGGCCTGGTTGGACACCCGCGCATAAACGCAGCCGCCATAGAAGCTGTGGACCGTTATGGGACTGGAACACATGGCGTACGCTCATTAGCAGGAACCCTTACCTTGCACCGCGAGTTGGAAGATACGATTGCTGAATTCAAAGGAGCGGAGGCAGCAGTAACATATACTTCTGGTTATGCCACCAACCTTACTGTGGTTTCCACCTTGTTGGGGCGCAATGATTATGTCATCTCCGACAAGCTGAACCATGCCAGCATTGTAGATGGTTGCTTAATGTCAGGAGCAAAGTTTCTGCGGTTCCGTCATAATGATATGGAGGCGCTAGAAGCTCGATTAAAACAGATTCCATCCGGTTCAGCCAAATTAGTAGTTGCAGATTCGGTGTTCAGTATGGACGGAGATATTGTAGATTTCCCCAAGATGGTGACGTTGTGCCGGAATTATGATGCCTGGTTGATGATTGATGAGGCGCATTCGTTAGGTGTATTGGGTAAGACCGGTAGGGGGATAGAAGAACATTTCGGTATGGAAGGTAGCATCGATATCAAAATGGGAACTCTGAGTAAGACGATACCATCTGTCGGCGGTTATGTAGCCGGTTCCAAGGAATTGATTAATTATTTGCGTCACGCGAGCCGAGCATATATATTCTCTGCGGCGTTGCCACCTGCTCAAGCTGCTGCTGCTAAAGCTTCTTTCGAAGTGATCCTGGATGAGCCATGGCGGGTTGAGAAATTAAATGCTAACACTGCACAATTTATCGAAGGGTTGCAAGCACGTGGTTTCGATACGATGAATACTGAAACAGCCATTGTGCCAGTTTTATGCGGTGACGACGAGAGTGCCTTTGCTATGACACGCGATGCTCACCACCATGATACTTTTGTGTTGCCTGTTGTATCCCCTGCTGTGCCGCCTGGGTTAGCTCGTTTGAGGGCGACTATAACTGCAGCTCATGAGACTGACCAGATAGAGCAAGCAATGAACATCCTTGAGGCAGCCGGGAAGAGGATTGGGATAATCAATTAAATATAGCTTCATCAGGCATATGTCATGGGGCGTGATTAACCTAATCACGCCCCATATTTATTCAACATTGCCATTGGTGCTCACCAGGTATGAGGAAGATGTCTTGAAATCAGTCTCCTTAAAACCAGGCCGCGAAAGATCGATACTGCACCGGCACCCTTGGGTGTATTCCGGAGCGATTGCTAAGGTGCAAGGCAAGCCAGAGCAAGGGGAGACTGTCGCTGTAAAGGCTTTCAATGGGGAGTTCCTGGCATGGGGGTCATACAGCCCGATATCGCAGATCCGGGTGAGAATCTGGTCGTGGAATAATGAAGAGAAAATAACTCCAGAATTTATGGGGGATAGGCTAACTAAAGCGATAGCGAGAAGGCGATTTTGGATTGATTCTGAGGTGACGAATGCTAGTCGCTTGATTCACGCCGAATCGGATGGCTTACCTGGTTTAATCGTTGACCAATACGCAAGCACACTTGTTGTACAGTATTTGAGTAGTGGAGTGGAATACTGGTGAGAAACCATAGCCGATATCTTGATGGGTATAACTGATGCTGAGAGTATCTACGAGCGTTCAGATGCTACTGTCCGTAAGCTAGAAGGATTGATGTCAAGGATCGGGGTTTTACGAGGACCGGAGCCACCCGATTTGATACAGATATTTGAGCGTCGATTGAAATTCTTGGTGGATGTACGCAACGGGCACAAGACGGGGTTTTACATCGACCAGCGTGAGAACCGCGAGAAAGTGATGGAGTTGGCGCGAGAGAAAGAAGTTTTGGATTGTTTTTCTTATACGGGAGGTTTCACGATTGCTGCCCTTGTAGGGAGTGCTATCTCAGTTTTCTCGATAGATAGATCAACGGACGCATTAAGGTTGGCGAGCAAGAACGTGATGTTGAATGAGCTTCCCCAGGATAAGATAGACTGGCGTGAAGGGGACGTGTTCCAGGTTTTGCGAGAATTGCGCGATCGGGATCGTAGGTTTGATTTAATTGTGATGGACCCGCCCAAATTTGCTGCAACCTCATCTCAAGTAGAAAGGGCGGCACGAGGATACAAAGATATCAACTTGCTGGCGTTCAAGCTGCTGCGTCCGGGTGGTATGTTGGCGACTTTTTCTTGTTCGGGGGGAATCAGTCCGGAATGTTTCCAGAAGCTTCTGGTAGGAGCAGCTCACGACGCTGGAGTGGGAGCTCAAATTGTGCAATATTTGAGACAGAGTCCAGACCACCCAGTGGCTTTATTTTTCCCCGAGGGCGCTTACTTGAAGGGATTCGTGATCCAGGTATATTGATTCAACCTAAATTGTTATTTCCTATCTCTCAATTATAGATATCGGGTTCCTACACTGTTTTCGATATTGATAACTCGAAGGCTTTTTGGGATGTATATTGGCTGATACGCTCAAGTAAGAAACCTGTTATCTTGCTCGAGAACTCCCTTAAT
>DAOVXM010000349.1 GCA_030636125.1 Chloroflexota bacterium
ATGCAATCCAGCGTGGCAGGTAGGACCATGCGAGAAGCCCAAGCTAAGGTAATAGCCGACTTCGCCAGCCAGACAGGTGCTCTCATTGCAGGAGGGGATGCTAATACGGCCCCCCTGAATTCTCCATACCATATACTTAGTGGGGCGCTTAAAGACTCTTGGGTCGAAGCCGGTTTTGGTCTTGGTCACACATTACCCGGTAGCGCCATCCCGGGCAGCTCACGACCGCGCTTGGCAGGCATCCTTGTGCCCAAATGGCTGATGCGCATCGACTACATCTTCCACTCACCTCACTGGCGCGCCATATCAGCCCATACGGCGCCGTTCGATGGCGTTTCGGACCACCGCGGGGTTGTGGCCACGTTGGTTTGGGATTCTGACAATTAAACTTCTTCGGCGTATTAAATCATTGGGGAGGGCACCGTCCTGAAAGTCCCGGCACCCTGGTAAGTCTCAAAGCTGTGGCTCGCTTATCAACAGACATAACCTGCCCGGTAACAGGGAGTTTCAACCCTGCACAGGGCTTTACCTAAACACCTGGATGGCGGGCACTTCATCGAATACGGGTAACTATACCTCATCTCAAGTATAATCAACTCCCATGAGAAACTTCCTTCAACGCATCCTCACCTACGCGGTATGGGCTTACTTCATACTCATATTTGTCTGGCTAATAGCCTATCTGGCAACCAGAGACCAGATTAGGGAAATATCGATCCTCAACATGTTCGCAGTCTACCTGTTCTTGCCTTTGCCGTTGTTTTTTATCGTTGCCTTGTACACACGCCGTAAGGAAGCGCTGGTAGACGCAGCATTAGGACTGATCGTATTTTTCTGGTTTTGGGGCAGGTTATTTATCCCACACCCACTGCTTGCCTCTACCGAAGGTGATCGCCTTAGGGTGATGACCTACAACCTGCTCGGTTGGCAATCTCACATCGACCAACAGATCGAAACTATACGCCAAGAAAATCCCGATGTCGTGTTGTTACAGGAGGTCAACCCGGCGATGGCGAAAGCCCTGCAAAGCGAGTTGCTGGATGAATATCCATACCAAATCCTTGAACCGACAGAAGGATTCAAGGGTATGGGCGTGATCAGCAAGCACCCCATCCAGCCTGCTGAGGATGAACTGCCTTTGGACTGGATAGGTCCGCCGCAAGTGCTGGAGATGGACTGGAATGGGCGAGGCACGACCTTGATCAATTTCCATATGCAATCCAGTGAAATAAAGACCCTAGACTATATTTCAGGCGACAATCGCAAACGGGAAGCCCAGGCAAAAGCGCTGGCTGATATCGCCCTGGAAGCAGGACCGCTCATCGTGGGAGGCGACGCCAACGCTTCCCCCTTGAACACTGCCTATCGCATTATTACCCGCGAAATGAACGATTCCTGGCTCGAGGCTGGATTTGGGCTCGGCCATACCTTCCCTGGTAGCGATATCCAGGGCAGCTCACGACCGCGCCTGGCGGGCATCCTCATGCCCAAATGGTTGATGCGCATTGATTATATTTTCCACTCGTCTCATTGGCGCGCTATATCGGCCCATACGGCGGCGTTCGACGGCGTATCTGACCACCGCGGTGTTGTGGTAACCTTGGTTTGGAATTCTGACAATTAAACTTCACTCAGGAGTTACGAATGTCCCTCTATCTTGATTCAGCCTTGATCAACGAAGTACAATTTGCCAACGAGTTAGGCTGGGTGAGCGGCATCACCACCAATCCAGCTCTCCTGGCGCAAAGCGAGCTATCCTCTGAAGACACGCTGCGGGAGTTAGCCGCCAGCACCCCAGGGGAGGTTTTTTACCAGCTTACCGCACCGGACCTGGAGGGGATGCAAAAAGAAGCTCACCAGGCCTATAAGATCATCGGCGAGAGCACTGTCTTGAAAATCCCGGCCACCCTGGTAGGTTTCAAAGCCGTGGCTCGCTTATCACCAGAGATAACCTGCGCGGTGACGGCGATTTTTTGCCCAGCCCAGGCGGTCGTGGCGGCTGAAGCAGGGAGTAAGTATGCCATCTGCTATGTAAACCGGGCCACGCAACTACTGGGCGATGGCCTGGCCCTGGTGCGCGGCATGGCCAAAGTGCTCTCAGGCAGCTCAACCGAAATCCTGGCCGCCAGCCTCAAGACGCCGGATGAGGCGGTGGCGACCCTGTTGGCTGGGGCACAGCACCTGACCCTGCCGCTCAAGGTGCTACGTGAGTTAAGCGAGCACGAACTCTCACAGGACACCGTGGCTGAGTTCGCCCGTACAGGGGATGGCATTCAATATTAAATTCGACTCAGCCTGATTTCTCCAGTGGGATGATAATTTTCCTTCGATAGAATTAGAAAAGGTCCTGGGGATTCGATCTAATTTAGACTATAATAGGTTTAATTCGACGCGAAGGAGCAACTCGATGAAAACCGAACCCTTGAAACTCGTACCGGTAACCAGCCGACCGCTGAACGCCGAAACCCCGCACGCAGCCCTGTTAGACGAGGTCACCCCCACAGAGCTGTTTTACGTCCGCAACCATTTTGATGCACCCCAAGTCAGGACCAGCCCGTGGATGCTGGCGGTGGACGGAGCGGTGGCAGGACCGCTCAACCTTTCCCTCGACCAGTTAAAAGAGCTGCCAGGCAAAACCTTGCTGGTCACCCTGGAGTGCGCCGGGAACGGCCGCGCCAGCTTGAACCCTGCCCCCAGCGGCACCCCCTGGGACCTGGGAGCCGTCAGCCAGGCGCGCTTTACGGGAACCCCGCTGCGGGAGGTTCTCGGACAGTTAGAGCTATCCGAAAATGCCGTTGAAGTGCTTTTTGTGGGCGCTGACCGGGGTGAAACTCGTACGGGCCCGACGGTACCTTATGCGCGCAGTCTCCCCCTGGAAGTGGCGCTGCACCCGGACACCTTGCTGGTATGGGAGATGAATGGTGAAGCCTTACCCGAGCAGCACGGTTATCCCCTGCGGCTGGTGGTGCCCGACTGGTACGGCATGGCTTCGGTGAAGTGGCTGCAGCAAATCTCGATAATTACAGAGCCTTTTGAAGGATTTTTCCAGAAAGACGATTATGTATACGTGGGCGAAGACGGCCTGGCGGATGGCACGCCGGTCACGTCCATGCGCGTGCGCGCCCTCATCGTCCAACCCGCCCAGGGGTCATCGTTAACCCCAGGAGAGGTGCGCATTGCGGGCATCGCCTGGAGCGGTCATGGAACGCTCAGCAGGGTGGAAATTAGCTTTGACCAGGGCAAATCCTGGCTGGAGACGGAGCTTGATTTGGTTTCTTCCCCGTATGCCACCCAGCGCTGGTCTTATTCCTGGAAACCGGAAGACCCCGGTCAATACTCCATTACGGTGCGCGCCAGCGATTCACGGGGGGATACCCAACCGCTCTCACCGCGCTGGAATAAGGGCGGTTACGGCAACAACTCCGCCCACCAGGTCAGCGTGTCCGTCGCGTGAGCGATGTGATCCACGACTAATTCAAAATACTGAATCAGTCCACATTATTTTCCCCTTTACCGAGACAGGATACGCGTAGCGATATCATCCGCTGCGTTGGCCATTTCATCCATGGCGGCGAAATCCATACTAAAGCTTACCCCAGCATCCAGCTCCAAGCGATCAAAGTAAGTAGCGGTTGCCACCCGCCCGGCTGTCACCAAAGCCTCACGCCGCTCGTCACTCATGCCGAATTCGATCGTCCCGTAGCCTTTTGCCGGCAAATGGATGACGAAACGCTCGAAGGCATCCATAACGATCTTATCGTGGGCCTGGGTCATGGTGTTGAGCAAGTTCTTGATGCGGTTTACAGTTCGTAACTGGCTGATGTCGAAGTCCTTTTCTACAGGCTCTGGCACTGGCGCGCCGGGGACTTCGACGGTCTCATCGATCAGGAAACCCAGTACACTCAATTGATCCGTAATTTTTTCACCCATGATATCCGTTACGTGGGGCGAGTTGGAGATGAACAGTTCGATGGGGAAGTTCGAGAGCAAGCCCCCGTCGACCACGGTGTGCCCGGAGATGTCCTTATCGCGATAGCCGCCCCACTCCGGCTGCCAGACGACCTCCTCCCACAATAACGGCACACTCATCGACATGCGTACAGCCCAGACGGCTGGGCAATCCGGCGCAGTGCGGTGGTTCAG
>DAOVXM010000226.1 GCA_030636125.1 Chloroflexota bacterium
ATGCAATCCAGAACGGCTACTTCAACGACCAGATATTACCTATCCCACTTCCAGACGGTCAAGTGGTTACCAGAGATGAGGGCGTACGTATGCCACCAGATCGTGAAAAGATTGCCAATCTGAAAGCGGTGTTTAAAGAGAACGGTGTCATCACGGCCGGCAACGCCAGCCAGATCAGTGACGGAGCTACTGCACTTGTATTGGCCTCGGCCAAGGCTGTTGGACGTTATAACCTAGTCCCAAAGGCTCGCCTGGTGGCACGCGCCGTAGTCGGTTCAGACCCAGTGCTTATGCTGGATGGACCCATCCCAGCCACGCGCCAGGTGCTAAAACGTGCAGGACTCTCGCTGCAGGAGATCGACGTGACCGAGATCAACGAAGCCTTCGCCTCGGTCCCGTTGGCCTGGATGGAAGCATTACAGCCTGACCCCAAACGCGTAAATCCTAACGGTGGAGCCATCGCTCTCGGTCACCCATTAGGAGCTACTGGTGCAATATTGATGACCAAGCTCCTGCACGAGCTTGAACGGACAGGTGGAAAATACGGCTTGCAGACCATGTGCATCGGCCACGGCATGGCTACTGCGACGATCATCGAACGATTATAGACTTAACTCGGAAAAATAGCTTGGTGGATAATTCGCGATCACATACCATTTACATCGCTTTGGGGACTAACCTGGGTAACCGGCTGGATAATTTACAAAGGACGGTCAAAGCATTGCCACCAGAAGCGCGCGTTATAAATGCTTCACCAATCTATGAGACCCCACCATGGGGCTACCTTGACCAGGCTTATTTTCTAAATCAGGTCCTCCAGGCTGAAACCGACCTCACTCCAGAAGACTTATTGGCTTACTTGAAAAGGTTAGAAACTCAACTAGGGCGCCAAGCGAGTTTCAAATATGGGCCACGCCTGATTGATCTGGACATCCTCTTTTATGACGACTTGATCCTTGAGACTTCCATACTAACCATTCCCCATCCCAAGATTAACGAACGAGCTTTTGTCCTGGTACCATTAGCCGACTTAGCCCCAGACCACCGCCATCCCAGCTTCGGGCTTACCGTGCGTGAACTAATGGAAAAAGTAGATCTGCAAGGCATCCACATATTCACAGCATGAGCAACGAAATCAGCGTTTTACTCCAATCCTCAGAAGCAACCATCCGTTATAAAACCCTGGTTAAGGTGCTCAATCAGGAACCCAGCAGTTTGGACTCGCAAAAGCTCCAGAAAGAGATCCCATCCTCTACCCTAGTAAAAACCCTGCTCTCAGAACGAGACCATGAGGGAAAAATCCCCCACCACCCTTACAATAAATGGCGTGGTGCACATTGGGTATTAGCATGCCTGGCTGACCTGGGGTATCCCCCTGGCGATGAGTCCCTAAAACCTTTGCTTGCACAAGTCTACCACTGGCTCCTCTCCCGACACCATCTTAAGAGTGTGGAAATCATTAACAATCGCGCCCGCCGTTGTGCATCTCAGGAAGGTAACGCACTCTACTATGCCTTAAAATTGGGTTTGGATGACGGACGCTGCCAGGAGTTGGCTGAACGTTTGATCCAATGGCAGTGGCCGGATGGTGGTTGGAATTGTGATAAAAAACCAGAAGCTATTAACGCTTCTTACCACGAAAGTTTGATCCCACTGAGAGCATTAACCCTATACAATCAAGCATCTGGCGATAGAGTGGCTAGACAGGCTGCAGAACGAGCCGCGGAAATTTTTCTAAAACGCGAGCTCTTTAAACGTCAAAGGGATGGCTCACTGATTAATGAAGACTTTGTGCTGCTGCACTACCCTTGCTACTGGCATTATGACATCCTCTTTGGCTTGAAAGTTATGGCCGAATCAGGTTTCATTAGCGATAAACGTTGCCAGGCTGCTCTGGATCTTGTAGAGTCAAAAAGGCTTCCCACAGGCGGTTTTCCAGCAGAGAAGAAATATTACCAGCTCTCTCAAAAAGCAAGCAGTGGACGTTCCTTGGTCAACTGGGGTGGTGCACAAAAAAAACGTATGAACGAGTTTGTGAGTGTGGACGCCTTGTATGTGCTAAAATCAGCAGGCCGATTATGAGGCATTTAAGCAAAATTGGGATAGAATATAGATCCAGATTAACCATATACCGCTATCTTGGTCACACCTTGGTAAACGACTTTAGGAGGCTCAATCATGTCTGAAACAAAAATCAAGCCGTTAAATTGGGAACCTGATCCTAATATTGGCTATACGGTCAAACGCCGTCCTGATGGGGGCTTGAATTTCACCTTCACAGATACTTCTCCCGCAACCATGGATCACTGGCGTAAATTTTCCCTGGAACACTTGCTCGACTCGGATCGCCTGACTCGCAACCTTTACGATCTGCGCCAACTCGACAACCTGCCAGAGGAAGCTATCCAATATGCCCTTGAAGTGAACAACGATCCCAATGTGCGCAATATACGGTTGGCAGCAGTGGCTACTAATGAAAATGTGCGTGAGGCGATGAGAAAAATTGGCGCCTTGACAACCAGCCCTGGAGGCGTTGAAATGGGTCTGTTCAGCAACCTAGAAGAAGCAGAGGCCTGGCTAAACCGCCCGTTAACCATTACAGTCTAAATATAAATCCGGATATCATAAAACTGCATCCTGTTCTTCTTGGGCAGGATGCGGGTTTTTCGCGATGAAAGCAACAGAGATCACCATACATAACCGCACATTTAGCTGGGGCTCTCGCACTTACATGATGGGCATCCTCAATATGACTCCCGATAGTTTTTCTGAGGATGGTTTATTATCTCCTGCTTCCAAAACATCCATAGTAAAAGATGATAGTTTAAAGACAGCCATCCAGCAAGCACGCCGGTTCGTCTCCGCAGGCGCAGACATCCTTGACATCGGAGGGGAAAGCACTCGCCCTGGTGCACAAGCGGTAAGTATTGAAGATGAGTTAGAGCGAGTCCTGCCAATAATCCAAGCTGTAGCTGCTGAAATGGATGTCTTAATCTCCGTTGACACCTATAAAGCAGAGGTAGCTGAGGCGGCTATACAGGCCGGGGCACATATCATCAACGATGTTTGGGGGTTTAAAGTTGACAGGGATCTTGCCAAAGTCGTCGCAAGACATAATGTGCCAGTCATCCTGATGCATAACCGCAGCTCTTGGGCAAACACCGAGATCAAAGAAAGGTTAGGGGGAAGATATGTCGGCATACCTTATGAAAACTTGATCGAAGATATCAAGCGAGAATTGTTGGAAAGTGTAAATATCGCCCACAACGCCAGGATCCCTGACAGGCATATTATCCTTGATCCTGGCATCGGCTTCGGCAAGACTGTCGAACAAAACCTGGAGCTACTTGATCGCTCAGAAGAAATTCGGGCGTTAGGATACCCACTATTACTAGGCCCTTCGCGAAAATCCTTTATTGGCTACACACTTGACCTGCCGCTTGATAAACGTATCGAAGGCACAGCAGCTGCCGTGGCTATCGGCATCGCCCGAGGAGCTGATATCATTCGAGTTCACGATGTAGCGTTTATGACACGCTTAGCGCGCATGGCCGATGCGATTGTGCGAAGGTAAAAAGTATACCGAACTAAAAGGATCAAGAGTAATCAATCACAATTCGTGTTACAATCCCCACCCTTTAAGAATATATCTCCAAAGGAGCGTAAATGAACCAAGATTTCTTCGGAGCCCGTGACATCCTCAAGACCACCCACGGCGATTATGTTTTCTATCGCTTGGATAGACTCGAAATGGATGGCTTGACCCATCTGAGCCGTTTGCCTTTCTCAATCCGTATCATGCTGGAGGCTGTTCTGCGCCAGTGTAATCAAAAAGAGATCACCCGCCAAGATGTGATCAATCTGGCGGGTTGGAGCCCTAGTCCAGATGTGCGCCCGGCTCTTCCATACCGTCCTGCCCGTGTGATCATGCAAGACTTTACCGGCGTACCGGCTATTGTCGACCTGGCAGCCATGCGGTCAGCTATGGCCCGCTTAGGTGGTAATCCTGAAAAGATCAACCCGCTAATACCGGTGGATTTGGTAATTGATCACTCTGTCCAGGTAGATTTTTTCGCCAGCGCAGATGCTTTGATGCGTAACGCTGATCTGGAATTCCAACGCAACCGCGAACGCTACGAGTTCTTGCATTGGGGGCAGAATGCATTTGACAATTTACGTGTGGTACCGCCAGCCACCGGCATTGTCCACCAGGTCAACCTGGAATATCTGGCAAACGTGGTTATGGGGACCGAGGCAAATGGGGAATTCTTAGCTTTTCCCGACACTTTGGTCGGCACTGATTCCCACACTACCATGATCAATGGCCTGGGGATGGTCGGGTGGGGTGTCGGCGGCATTGAAGCTGAAGCTGCCATGCTCGGACAACCCATTGACCTGGTGACACCGGATGTTATCGGGTTTAAACTCTTTGGCGAGTTACCTGAGGGCGTTACCGCGACTGACCTGACGCTGACGGTCACACAGATGCTCCGCAAGAAAGGGGTTGTAGAGAAATTCGTCGAATTCTACGGATCGGGGCTTGACTCGATGTCGCTGCCTGACCGCGCTACCATCGCCAATATGGCTCCTGAGTATGGTGCTACGATCGGCTTTTTCCCGGTGGATGAAGAAACCCTTAGGTATTTACGCCTGACGGGACGGCCCGCAGAGCTGATTGAGCGTGTAGATCGATATTGCAAGGAGCAAAACTTGTTCCGCTATGCGGACACTCCCGACCCAGAATTCACCGACACGCTGGAGCTTGATCTGAGTACCGTCGAACCCAGCCTGGCTGGACCCAAACGACCACAGGACCGCATTACACTAAGCTCAATGAAGGAAGCTTTCCGGCATTCGTTAAGAGCGCCGGTCAAGGAACGCGGCTTCGAACTTCAGCCAGATAACCTGGAAAGCAAAGGTGTTATGGGGACAAACGGTGGCAGTGTTGAAATGGAACACGGCTCAGTGGTGATCGCGGCCATTACTTCGTGCACCAACACCTCCAACCCCTCCGTGATGATAGCTGCCGGTTTGGTAGCAAAAAAAGCAGCTGCGCGCGGACTGCAACCCAAGCCGTATGGCAAGACCAGCCTGGCTCCCGGTTCCCGCGTGGTCACAGAATATTTACAGAAAGCTGATCTGCTTGAACCATTAGCCCAATTGGGGTTCAATGTGGTCGGCTATGGTTGCACGACATGTATTGGTAACTCCGGTCCACTAGCCGGCGAAGTCGTA
>DAOVXM010000117.1 GCA_030636125.1 Chloroflexota bacterium
GATTTCTTACCTTGGCAGGTCGGCGCCAAAAACTCCAGGAAGTGCTTCACAAGCTGGTCTGGTTATGGTCCCTGAAGACCGCAAAGCATATGGTCTGGTACTGAACCAATCTATGTCTTTCAATCTTGCCCTTCCAAATCTTATCGAGTTCGTTCGGGGAGGTATTCTGCGCTCGCGAATTGAAAAACAAGCTGTCAATCGTATGGTGGAAGATATTCAAATCAAGCCGCCAGACCCCGAAATCTTAACTGAGAGTTTAAGTGGCGGCAACCAGCAAAAAGTAGTTGTGGGCAAGTGGCTGCTGACGAACCCCAAATTAGTGATATTCGATGAGCCGACGCGCGGCATAGACGTGGGCGCTAAAGCTGAAATCTATCAGCGTATCCGAGAACTGACCTACAGCGGTGTAGGCGTGATTATGGCCTCGTCAGAACTACCTGAGCTTATTGGTATGAGCGACCGCATCCTGGTCTTTCATGAAGGGCGAGTCGTGGGTGAATTGGAACGAAAAGATTTTTCGGAGGAGGCGATCATGCGCCTGGCCACAGTCACAGAAGAAATGGAAGTTCCAGTTCGATAAGGGAGCATCTTATGATCCAACTTTCGAGAGAGGTTGAACTATGGCCGTGACATTTGAGGAAGCTAATGCGAGTGTCGTCTCCCGTTCAAGTAAATTGATGGCATTTGTGCGTAAGAATGGCTCGATTTTCTTGATCTACGGATTTATCATCCTGATTGCAGGTGCGGCGGCTATCTTCTCAGATACATTTCGCACGCCTTCGAATATGGTCAATATTCTTCGGCAATCGATTATCCTGGGTTTGCTGGCGATTGGACAAAGCATGGTCATTCTGACCGGTGGCATGGATATTTCCATTGACATGATGGCCCGCACCGTCGCGCTTGCGATTGCGACTCTGTTCGCAACGTACAATAGTGATCCCAGTTTAATCCTGCCATTAATTTTATTAGGTATGGTTATAGGAGTGGCGTTAGGCGGTATAAATGGCCTTTTGATAACCCGCACACACGCCAATCCATTTATTATCACGTTTGGGGTCGCCTTTATCCTGCGGGGAGTCAATCTTGCGATTTCAACCACACCTATTCGAGGCATCCCCAGCGAATACCTGCGGATTTACGACACCAAGATTGGCATCATCGCGGTAAATGTGATCGTGATGGCCCTGATCTGGTTTTTGGTGTGGCTGTTTACGACGCGCACTTCTCTTGGCCGAGGATTGTATGCCGTCGGTGGTTCGCCTCGTATCGCCCGGCTTTCGGCCATCCGGGTCAACCGCACGCTGGTATGGGCATATGTGCTGAGTGGTTTCTTCGCTTCGCTTGCCGGGTTGTTTGTCCTGTCTCGAATGGGCGTCGGCGATCCTGGTACCGCTGAAGGCATGACTTTCCAGTCCATTGTGGCGGTGGCAGTGGGGGGGATCAGCTTATACGGCGGTAGAGGTTCGATGATCGGGGTTCTGGGCGGGGTACTCTTGTTGACGATTTTGTCGAATGTTTTCAACCTCGTCCAGGTTAATATTTATTACCAGCAATTGCTGCTTGGTCTTGTGGTGCTCATCGCTGTAGCTGCGTATCGGTCTTCTAGGACAGTGAGGTCCGGATGAAATCTTCGTCTCTCAAATCAAGCTGGTTTGGTTCTCGCCTTTCTGGATTTCGACCCACACCGCGCTTTGTACACGCTGTGGACCTGGCAGGTCAATGGGCCGCGCCGATTATGATCTGTATTGTTTTAATTGTAGCGGCCCTACTTGCCCCAGTGTTCTATAACCCAACCAATCTCCGGACGGTCGCCATCCAGTTCGCCGTGTTGGGAATTGTGGCAGTAGGGCAGACCCTGGTCTTGCTGGTGCGATCGATCGACCTCTCGGTCAGTGCAGTCCTGGCGTTGGGCGCGGTGATCGTAGTACAGACCGAAGCTGGAAGTTCATTGGTGGTGTCATTGATTCAGGCCCTGGCAGTTGCCGCGGCAATAGGTCTGGTAAACGGGCTTCTGATTACCAAACGTGGGGTGCCTCCGTTTGTGGCCACGTTCGGTATGCTTGTTTTTATCCAGGGCGCCCGGCTGGCATATACAAAAGGCCAGGCCAGCGGTACCGTGCCGGCTTTTCTGCGCATGATCAGCATCGAAACGGTTGGGTTTATTCCTGCAGCCCTGCTTGTCTGGTTGATCGTTAACCTTATCTTTATCTTCCTACTGAGAAAAACCCGCTTTGGGCGTTGGATATATGCCGTCGGTGGCAACCCGCATGCTTCGAGGTATGCTGGTATTCGCGTAGATGTGGTCATGATCGTCGCCCACACGGTCTGCTCTGTACTGGCCATCTTGGGCGGATTGGTCTTGAGTGGCTATATCGGCTACGTGGATTTACGTCTTGGCTCGGACTATAACATGCTTTCGATCGCGGCCGCCATTGTCGGTGGTACGACATTCACAGGTGGGCGCGGCAACCTCTTCGGGACGGCGGCTGGTGTGGCCCTGCTGGTGATGCTGTTAAATCTTGTGGTTGTTCTGGGGTTGCCAATCCACTGGCAGCTTGCCATGCAGGGGTTGGTATTGGTGCTGGCGACGGCGCTCCAGGGTTTCCGCCAGTTCCTTTTGAGCCGCTAAATAATAATTTATAAAAGGAGAGTTTTGTGAGCCCGCAAATTTTCTTTCAGATCATCGTCAATGGCTTGTTTACCGGAGGTATTTATTCGCTGGTAGCTGTTGGCCTGACTTTGATTTATGGTGTTATGGTGATCGTCAACTTTGCCCATGGCGAATTCTTAATGCTGGGAATTTATGTCGCTTTTTGGGCATGGACTCTGCTGGATATCGACCCATACGTGATTGTTCCTGTCGCGTTTGCCCTCATATTTGGTCTAGGGGCACTTGTCCAGCGAGGATTGGTACAGCGTGTGCTGGACGCTCATCCATTGAATCAAATCATATTGTTGGTGGGTGTCTCGATTCTTCTGATAGGTCTGGCTCAGTTTTTCTTCAGCGCCGAGCCGAAGGCTATTCATGTGCCGTATGAGACGGCGGTGATTTCGGCATTTGGTTTGCGTTTTGCCATAGCCCGGCTGGTGGCCTTCTTCGCATCGATGACGATCTCATTTTTGCTGTACCTGTTCCTTCATTACACACGCACCGGTAAGGCTATTCGGGCTGTGTCACAATCTCGCGACGCAGCCCGGCTTATGGGTATCAATGTTAATTTTATCTACTACCTAACCTTTGGGATTGGTGCAGCGATAACCGCTGTGGCCGGGGTATTGCTGGCCCCTAATCATAGAATGATACCAACTATGGGGCAAGGCTACTCGGTGATCGCCTTCGTGGTGGTGGTTTTAGGCACAATGGGTAATTTCATCGGCGCATTCCTGGGCGGGTTGATCATCGGTGTTGTGGAAGCGTTTGCTGGTTTTTATTTAGGCGGCGATGTAAAAATCATTGCCAGTATGTTAATCTTTATTCTTATCCTATTATTCAGACCGGCTGGACTGTTCGGGAGGAAACGCGCATGAACCCTGAAATCTCAAAAAGAACCTCAAGCGGGCCAGTCCGCAACTGGTTTCGGGGTGTTCTCCTTGATTGGGATCGTACCCAAATGTTGATCTGTTTTACCCTGGTTGGATTGCTCGCCTTGTCACCTTTGTTTGTCCGCTCACCTTATTATATGGGCATCCTTATCTTAGCGACAATATATGCTTTTATCGGTATCTCATGGAATATTGTGGCTGGTTTCACCGGACAGCTTTTGATCGCGCACATAATTTTTTTGGCAATAGGCGCTTACACAACCATAGTCCTGTTCAATTATTACCTCATATCTCCCTGGGTCGGTATATTGATTGCTGGCCTTGTAGCGGGGCTTTTCGGGGTTGTAGTAGCTTTTATTACTTTGCGTTATGGCTTGAAAGTCGACTATTTTGCACTATTTACGATTGCTTTGATGGTGGCGCTGAGGACGTTGTTTCTTAAATGGGAATACGTGGGAGGCGCGGTTGGGATGTGGTTCCGGCTTACCAACCCCTCTTTCGACAAGATGATCTTTGCTAATAAAGAGCCCTATCTTTATATTGCCCTCGGACTGGTGGTGATTGGCCTCCTGGTGCAGTACCGTATCTATCGTTCAAAAATGGGCAAGTACTTTTTGGCAATTCGGGAAGATGACGATGCTGCCTCTGCTTTGGGTGTGAACACATCGCTTTATAAGATGCTGGCGGTTGTCATAGGCGCTGCCATGGCCGGGGTTGGTGGTGGCTTCTATATGATGTATGTGACTTTTATCGAGCCTCCTCAGGTATTTAACCTGGGATTAAACATAGAGATGGTTATGGCAGGCCCAATCATCGGTGGTTTGGGCAGTATAGCTGGACCGATTGTGGGCGCTTTGCTCAACAAGCCTTTCGCCGAGATTATGCGTGGCACTCTTGCAGCAGGGCGCAGCGGTAGTAGCCTGATCGTTTATGGATCTTTTTTGATATTGACAGTCATGTTCATGCCGCGTGGCGTGACCGGAGTGCTCCATACCCTCTATCGCTGGGTTATCAGACGTTTCACTAAGGAAACACCAGGAGACAACCAGAATGGCGCTGCTTGAAGTAACTGGAATTACAAAACGGTTTGGCGGCCTCGTCGCAGTGAATGATTTGAGCCTGAGTCTGGACAAAGGCCAAATTTTGGGTTTGATTGGTCCAAACGGAGCGGGAAAAACGACTGCCTTTAATATGATCTCAGGTTTTTACAAACCTGACGAAGGAGATATAACTTTTGAAGGCAAGAATATCGCAGGTCTGAGACCTGACCAAGTCTGTAAACTGGGGCTGACCCGTACCTTCCAGGTGGTGAAGCCTTTTCCCCAACTCAGCGTGCGCGATAATGTCATGGTGGGGGCCTACAACCGTACCAATAATCGACGCGAATCTCGTCAGAAAGCCGAGGAAATCATCGAGTTTCTGGGTATGCAGGACATGGCAGAAATGACTGCCAAAAGTCTTTCTGTTGCCTATCGTAAAAGATTGGAGGTCGCCAAAGCGCTGGCCACGGACCCAGAGATTATTTTATTAGATGAAGCCATGGCGGGGCTGCGACCGACTGAGACTGACCATATGATTGATCTTGTGCGTCAAGTCAGTAAACAAGGTATCGCATTACTACTTGTAGAGCATGTGATGAGGGTGATTATGTCGCTTGCCGAGCGTATTGTGGTTATCCACCATGGGGAAAAGATTGCTGAAGGGGAACCCCAGGAAATTGTACAAGATAAAGCAGTAATCGATGCTTATCTGGGAGAGGTGGAGATCGATGTTAAAGGTTGAGGGCATTGATGTTGCATATGGAGATGTCCAAGTTCTAAATGAAGTTTCATTGGATATCCAAGAGGGTGAACTTGTAGCAGTGATTGGAGCTAATGGCGCCGGTAAAACGACCTTGCTGAAGACAATTTCCGGATTGTTGAGGCCATTTAATGGTTCTATTTCGTTCGATAGTATGACCATCAGCAATCTGAATCCGGATCGCATCGTCGCTAATGGCATTGTTCAGGTTCCGGAAGGGCGCTTGTTGTTTCCGGATATGAGCGTGCGTGAAAATCTGGAAATGGGTGCATATCTCGAAAAAGATAAAGACACCGTCAATGAACGTTTCGATTCAGCATATGAGCTGTTTCCAATGTTAAAAGAACGCTCAACACAGATAGCAGGGACTTTATCTGGTGGAGAGCAGCAAATGTTGGCAGTGGGCCGTGGCTTGATGGCTGGTCCAAAATTGTTCATGTTTGACGAACCATCCTTGGGATTGGCGCCTAAGCTTGTGCAATCGATCTTTGAGATGGTTCAGCATATTAATAAGACCTTTAATGTGACAGTTTTATTGGTTGAGCAGAATGTGCGCCAGTCATGTGAAATTTCTGACCGGGCATTTGTACTCGAGAATGGCAGAATGGTGCTGCACGGCACGGGTCTGGAGATGCTGGAAAATGATCATGTTAGAGAGGCTTATTTGGGTTTGTAGTCTCCTGAAAGGTTATTGTGCCAATTGATGGGATTTGGCAATACTGGCCGGTTTTTAAATCTGGATCTTAAATATGAGCAGGCCATATCAGCATAGCCATTTGTCGCAAGGTGTGTATGGATATTATTGAGAGCTGGGATAAGGAAGGTTGATGAATAGGACGTTGATTAAGAATGCCCGCGTCTTGACGATGGATGATCAACTCACGGAGTATGATCGAGCAGATATTCTCATCGAAGGGACGAAGATCAAGGCGATTGATCCGGATTTTCAGGTAAATGTGGATGAGCCAGGGCTGCGTGTGATCAACGCTGAAAGTAAGCTCGCCATGCCGGGCCTGGTAAACGGGCATATCCATTCACCAGGGAATTTAATGAAGGGCGCTTTGGATAATCTTCCTCTAGAAATTTATATGCTATATGAAGTGCCGCCATTAAAGGATCAGCCTCCCAATCCTCGCCTGAACTATATCCGTACTATGTTAGGGAATATTGAGATGCTTAAACTGGGGATAACCGCAGTTCACGATGACGCATATTATGTTCCCGTACCGACGCGCGCATCAATTGACGGCTTGATGAAGTCATATGCGGACTGCGGAATTAGGGCGGTGGCGACGCTTGACCAGCCGAACGTGGTGGAATACGAAAAATATCCTTTTTTGTATGACATCCTACCGCCGGAAATCCGTCACGAGATGGAAACGGCGCCGATCATGTCAACCCAGGAATTGCTCGACCTATACAGCTACTTTATTGATACATGGCACAATTCGTTCGATGGCCGAGTACGTACTGGTGTATCTGTATCTTGCCCCCAAAGAGTAAAAGTGGACTATTTTGCTGCTTTGTCCGATATCAGTAAATCATTAGATATACCATTGAATGTGCATATTCTTGAAACCAAGTTGCAAAGAGTCTTAGGAGATGTGAAATATGGCAAATCGTTAGTTCAATATGTCGACGACTTGGGACTATTGGATGAGCGCATGATGGTCATTCACGCCAATTGGGTGGATGACGAAGATTTAAAACTCATTGCCGATGCAGGTTGTTCAGTGGCGCATAATCCGATCAGCAATCTGAGGCTTGGAAGTGGTGTTATGAGATTCAGGAAGCTAAGAGAATTCGGTATACCAATCTGCTTGGGAACCGATGAATCCAACGTGGATGACACGGCCAATATTTGGGGTGTTGGAAAGATGGCGGGCTTGATCCATTCCATCACGGAACCGGACTATAGGCAGTGGCCCAAGGCGAAGGAGATCATTTGGGCGCTGACGCGTGGTGGCGCCAGGGCAATGCGGCTGGAAGGCCAGACCGGTGTCCTGGCATCAGGCTATCAGGCGGATATCATCTTGCTCGATTTGAACACGCTAGCTTTCACACCCCTCAATGATATTTACCGCCAATTGGTTTACTGTGAGAACGGTTCATCCGTGGTGATGACCATGGTCGCTGGTGAAGTCGTTGTGGAGAATGGGAAAGTGCTTACAGTGGATGAAGA
>DAOVXM010000481.1 GCA_030636125.1 Chloroflexota bacterium
ATCAACACTTTCGCAGTATAGGAGCAAAGATGAAATGATTGATTACCAATTCACGCTTAATTTCGAGGTTAGAGACTATGAATGCGATCTTCAGGGAATTGTAAATAATGCTGTTTATCAACATTATTTGGAACATACACGCCACGTGTTTCTAAAACATAAAGGGGTTGATTTTACATCTCTAGCAGAAAGTGGGATCAATCTTGTCGTTATTCGCGTAGAGACCGATTACCTTTACCCATTGCGAAGTGGAGACCATTTCTTTGTAGGTCTTAATCTAGAGCGTGTTTCCAGATTGCGATATGGTTTTCTTCAGGATATTTATCGTCTTCCCGATAACAAACCGATCCTAAAGGCTAAGGTTATTGGCACATCATTAAATAAAAATGGAAGGCCTTACCTGCCGAACGAATTGGAAGAACTGTTTGAGAGTCATCAGAACTCTCCTTGAGCCACGTATATCAATGTTGATCCTTCAATTGCCCTTCCGATTGACTACCACACGAGGTTACTCAAAATGGAAATCATTTATCATCCTATCGGCATTATCCAAAGCCCCTTCAAATCTTTAGAATCTATGCCTATCCAACCTGCCAGTGAGACCAGTGCCCCCGGTATGGTTATGATCTACGCTCCCTTTATGGAGGGTTTGAAGGATCTGGATGGGTTCTCCCATGTGATATTGCTCTATCATCTGCATGCCACTCGCAAATATACCCTGACGGTTATACCCTTCCTTGATACAGAACCCCGGGGCGTCTTTGCCACCAGGGCACCTGCGCGCCCCAATCCGATCGGTTTGTCTATCGTGAAGCTCCTCAGGATCGAGAAGAATATACTTCATGTAGACCAATTGGATGTGCTCGACGGGACGCCTCTACTTGACCTCAAACCTTACGTGCCGGAGTTTGATCACAGACCAGATACCTCTATAGGTTGGCTTGAGGGAGCTAAAGGGAAAGTTAAACCAAAGGTTTCTGATAGCCGGTTTAAATGAGTGTCGATTTATACACAAACGGAGCTTTCAAAGGACTCCGTTTGTGTGTCTAGCTCATGGCGAACCCAGCTACAAAAGCTGCTGTCATCAGCAGCAAGAGCCCAGGCAAAATAGTCAGGATGGTCTTTTGAGACAAAATAGGCTTCCCTGCTTTGAGGAAGGAGAGCAGCAAGCCTCCTACCCCGATCAAAGCACCACCAACCCCGACCAATGCAAAGCCCCCAGGTGTTTCCCCGCGCAGGCTGAGGATGATAGGTAGCAAAAAAATCAGCATCCCTGCAATGCTGTGCACAATGGCTATCACGAAGGTCGCGAGTTTTCCCGGTGTGGCGAGCTGGGTTATGCCAACTGCCAGGAATCCCACGATCACGAAGATCAAATAGGGGGTTGTCCAGCCGGGGAGGTATTCGGAAACCAGCCCCAGGGAGAGACTCAACGGGATAATTGTCGAGACAATGACCACCCACGGGCTATCGAGCACTTCGAGCCCCATAATGATCATTAGCAAACAGGCTACCAGCAAAACGCCAAAAGCAATGGTGTAACTGATTGTGGCTAACGGGGGTGCGCCTTCCACACCGAAAGCGATTTGATAAGCGGCCAGCAATCCGGTAATCAGCAGTAAAATGCGGTCCAGGACAGATATTTTTTTCATAGCCTGATTTCCTGCCAGAGCTTACAATGTCACTAATAACATTGAGCCGAGCATATAGAGGGAGGCGTATTTGAAAAGCCCAAAATTCACTCGTTCGGAGGGGGTGAGCATGCTGACCACGGCCAGTACCAGCAGACCGCTGGAGAGTACGGCCATCAGGCGTAGATATCCCCAATCCATGCCGATGCCGTAGGCAGCAAACCCCATTAACAGGGCAGCCAGCACACTGGAGATGGCGATGGTAACGCGGGTGAATTGGAAGCCATAGGTGGATGGAAAAGTGGGGATGCCTGCAGCCTGATAATCTTTGTGGTAGCGCATGCTGAAGGTTAGGATGTGGGTGGGAATCCAGAAAAGGATTGCCAGCGCGAGTGCGATGCCAACCCAGTCAATATAGCCCAACCCCAGGGCACGGCCTGCCAGTACGGGCATGGCCCCAGCGATACCGCCCCAGACGATGCTCCAGCAAGTGCGACGTTTGAGCCATATGGTGTAAACGACCACATCGAAGAACAGCCCGGCAAAGACGATGGCTCCAAAGAGTGGATCCATTACTAAGGCCCAACCAACACCCAGAATCGAGATCGTTAACCCGAAGAACAGGGCCTCCTGGGGTGGAATTACCCCTGCTGGGAGCGGACGGGTGAGGGTGCGCGACATTTTGGCGTCTATGTCGCGGTCATACCACATATTGAGGACAGTGCTGCCACTGATTGCAAGGAACAGGCTGCCAGCCACACCTAAAATGGTCCAGATGTTGAAGATTGGGCAGCGGGCGCTCATGTAACCAGCCAGCCCGGTTGTCAGCAATAGGGCAGTTTGCAGGCTTTTAATCAGCGGCCAGTACAGGCGTAATTTTGTTTTTAGGATACTCACAAGGCGCTCCCTAACAAGCTGCGGGGTAATCGGGTGATTGGGTGGCAGGGGCCCTAATCACCAAGTTCATTGATCCTGTATGCACCTGAAACCCAAGGCGGGGCTGTAGTGCTGTGGGCCAGCGCTGTTGTTTTTCCAAACACGCAGGTCAACTTCGTAGGTGTAAAAGCTGCCGCTGCGCATATAGCGATAGTGCTGGTCGGGGTAGTCATCACCCAACCACTGCCAGACGTTGCCGGCCATGTCGTACAGTCCATAGGGGCTGGCGGAATCAAGTGTTTCGTAACTTCCTTCACCCAGATCATAGGTTTGGCCGTTGTAGAAGCCGACCGGCGTGGTGTTGCCCAATTTACCGAACATTTTTTCAAAGAGATCGAAAGAAGAGTAATAATTGGCATTATTGCCATGGATTTCCTCGCCCCAAGGGAAGGGCAGGCCATGCCCATTCACCATCTCAG
>DAOVXM010000443.1 GCA_030636125.1 Chloroflexota bacterium
CATGCGACTCATCTTCTCCTCCAGAGTTTATTTTTTTAAAAACATTAATTCATTGTGAGTAACGGTATTATACCTGCCTTTGAAATTAATATGAATTCTTCAGCAAAATTCACGATTTAGCTTAATTACCTCTCTGGATTTATAGAACACACTCGTCAATTAGAATGCCTGTGACAAGATTCGGTGACCAACTGACTAGCTCAACTGTGCATGATATAATTTTTAGCATTCGGTCTGTCATACAGCAAAAAAACTTCTCATCAAGATTGATTGCTTACTTTTCCCCTAGAGATTCAAGCTATGTCTAAAGATTGGCCTCGATTGTTACGTCATTTTAGTGAAGAACTTGGCTATGCTGTTCACCAGGGGAAGACGACATTGGGGTACGAGTTATACTTTATCGACCTCTCTTCTTGGAAGTTAAGGCTTTCTAGCCGCACTCCTGTTATCTGGGTCAAACGAGCTGATCTGGAGAGCGGCACCCCTCAGCACTTGGTGCAAAGCCTGGGTGATGTTATACGCGAGCGCAACCTCAGCCGCCAGATCGTACTTGTATTGATCGATGGCAATAGTCAACCACTTCGTCGTTACAGTTCTTCTCCCACTCACAATTTAGTTCTAATCGGAGATGAAGAACAGAAACGGGTAGTCAAATCCCGCCGACCATCTGGTGAACTTCTAGACCTGATCTCTGCGATGATCCCTGTTTCAAATCTTTCTCCCTACGAAACCCGTGCTCCCGTAACAGGAAGCCGGTTTTTTGGACGTGAATACGAGACCTCCCGCATCATTTCCAACCCAGACACCAACCATGCTATTTTGGGCATCCGGCGTATTGGTAAAACATCTCTTTTACGCGAGGTTGAGCGTCTCCTCAAAGAAGGCCAGGACCCAGCTCAAGTTGTCTACCTTGAGTGCAGTGATTTACTCGGAATGGATGATTATGTCCGTGAGGTCGTGCGCAAGCTTAACCCAAGAGAACTTCCTCGGTTGCACATGCAAAAGTATGTTTTCTTCTTCCCCGATTTCCTTGAGCGCATGAGTCGTGCGTCGAAATCGAAGATCGTCTTTCTCCTGGATGAAGTGGACAACTTGGTGATCATGCAACGGGGTAGTTGGGAGCTTTTCCGCATGTTGCGCGCTTCTTCCAATAAAGGTGCCTGCCAGTATATTATTGCTGGTTTTCGTGAGGCTATGCGGGAGCAATATTTACTCGACTCGCCATTTTATAACTTCGCTCAGGAAATCCGTTTAAGCGAATTTTCAAAGCAGCAGGCTCACGAATTGATCGTCACTCCCATGGAAAATTTGCGGGTGGGTTTCAAGAAAAAAGAAGAAGTGGTCACTCGAATTTATGAGGAAACAGCAGGTCAGCCGAATCTTATTCAGTACTACTGTTTGATCTTACTAAGACATCTCGACCAAACCGGTGAGAGAGAGATCAGCCCAGCTAGCTTGATTGATGTATATGCCGATGAAGGTTTCAAGAGCCACTTACTGACCTCCTTTATGCAGAACACAGAAAACAGGGATAAGGCGTTGGTCTACGCTTTGCTTAAATCACCTGAGGATACTTGGTCTCAGGGCTTTTCCCATGCATTTATCGATGAATCCCTGCGTAAAGGGGGCATCGCTTTACCACAAGATGACATCGATGAAGCCTGTAATGTGCTCACTCTGGCAGGGGTCATCCGGCCTAAGGGAAGAGAATATTTCTTCGCCTCGCCGGTCTTTACCCGCGTGTTGCACCAATCATACGATATTGATTACCTATTCCGTAAAGTCAAGGAAGAAGGCGTATGACCTGGCTGGACAGTCTACCGGACGCACCCGCTACGGCCAGGTTTCACCGGGAGGCGGTTGAACAGATCATACAATGCGTTGAGGATGGGGTTTACTGCGCCCTGTTAGGTCCCCGGCTGAGTGGTAAAACGGTCTTGCTGCGCTATATTGAGCAAACACTGGCAAAAAGGCTCGGTTGGACGTGTGTTTATATCGACCTGATGTCGATTCGAGCTTCAAGCCAACAAGGCTTTTTTGCCGATTTAATGCACCAGATCGAGGGGCAAGTATGTGATCTGGCGGGACGCCCTATCTCAGTACCCAGCGAGTTTGAAATTAGTAGCGCCATGTTTCGCGGTTTTCTCGGAGATTGTGTTGGTGGACTTGGGCATGACCTGGTTTTGATCATTGAGCATTTGGAATCGCTGCCCGTCGATTTGGTCCAAGCCCTGCTAACATCGTTGAGGGCGGCCTATATGGACCAGCAAACGCTCGATCAGCGAGCAATTGTGGTGATCTCAGGTGCTTTAAGCCTGGCCACGCTCACAGTAGGAGAGTCATCTCCGTTTAGAGGGATCGCCAGACGGGTATTCATTGGTGATCTTTCAGAAGTCGATAGTCAGGCATTGATTACGGAGTATCTTGAACTCGGAGGTGTTAGCGCAACCTCTCAAGCGCAGCGTCGTTTACTCACCGCAACCAGAGGGGACCCTTATCTAATACGCAAGCTTTGCCAGCACAGCTCACAGTTAGTGCGAGAATCCTTATCTGTCCAACGCCTAAGAGCAAGGACTGTTGATCGTATCATACGCCAATTCCTGAAGGATGAAGTCTGGCAATACGCGCCTCTTCTGGAAGCCGTACGTTTAATCGAAGATGATCCAGATTTGCTGCGTTGTATGTTAATGTTATTAGAACACGATAGGGTACGTATGGTAGATTTACCGCTACCGCTTTCCCCAGACTTAGACCCACTATACCTGACAGGAGTAGTTGAAAAGGTAGATGGTGGCTATTATCGTGTGCAAAATTTGATCTATCGACAATTTCTGGTGGAGTATTTTGTTCCTGGTAGGGTAGGCCGTTTGTTGGCTATGGCAGGGCGCTGGAACCTGGCAATCGATTATCTTGAAGCTGGTATCGAAGGTGGTGATGAGCAATCTCGTGCAGACCTGCTTCCAGCCGTTATCAACTCAATATACGCCTCTGAGGACTTGGCAGGGGCTGCACACTTTTTAGCACGTGGATTGTCTGCGTTTGGGATTGGGGAAGCGCAAGTCTATTATGCTTTTCCAGGAGAACACCACCTCAGGTTGATTGGGAAATTGGGATCACCCGAGACCGGTATCTTGGGAGATGGTCAAGAAATACCGGTACAAGCCGATCTTCTGGAAGCGCGCGCCTTTCGGCAGGCGGCATCCTTACGTGGTGTTGAGAGAAGTAGTTATGTCAAGCGCGCTCTCCCATTAATCGTGCCTGGTCGCAGGCCGGTGGGCATTGTTTCCATGTGTGAAGATCTGGTTGGAGACCGCCTAATTGAACAACGTGAACGCGATCAGCATTTAGTGGGTTATCTAAGTCCAGCTGAGCG
>DAOVXM010000429.1 GCA_030636125.1 Chloroflexota bacterium
ACCTGGCCTGGTCGGACAAACGCATATATTTGCAGGCGACTTCACTTCTTTCTGCCTCAGCCTGCGCTTCCCTCTGATTATTTTGCCGTGTAACACCTACAGCACGCTATCGACCGGGGGACGCCAGGCGACGTTAGAACGAGCGCACCAGCACTTGCGCCCCGGAGGGATATTTACTACCAGCTTACCTAACCCGGCTTTACTCAGAATTTTGCCATGGCGATCTGATCCGGAGATTGAAGATACCTTTCCCCATCCCCTCGATGGTGAACCAGTGCAGGTCAGCAGCACCTGGGAGCGCACCTCACAGCGCTTCACCGTCCACTGGTATTACGATCACCTGTTACCAGATGGCAACGTAAAACGCCTCCCGACCAAGGTACAGCATAACCTAGTCCCCTTGCAGACCTATATAGATGAAATCAGCCAGGCTGACCTGCATGTGGTCAATATCTTTGGGGATTTCGAAGAGAATCCCTATTCCGACGACACACCTTTTCTGATCATGGTCCTGGAGCGGTAGCGCAGGTGATCCCATTACGCGATTCAGTTCGCACCTACTCATTCCCGGTTGTCAATATCAGTCTAATCGGAATCAACACGCTGATTTTTATCCTTGAAATCAGTATGTCCCCTACTGCCTTGGAGCGCCTGTTCGCCAATTTTGGCCTGGTGCCAGCCCGCCTGCACTTAGACGACCCCCTGGCGCTGCTCTCCAACCCCATCATCCTGGCTACATTAATCAGCTACTTGTTTCTGCATGGCGGTTGGCTGCACTACTTAAGCAATATCTGGACCCTCTATATCTTTGGCGACAACGTGGAAGACCGCATGGGTTCGGCTCGCTACCTGGTTTTCTACCTGCTCATCGGTGTACTCTCTGGCCTTCTGCAAGCGCTTTTCGATCCCCAAAGCTGGACACCTATGATCGGCGCGAGCGGGGCAATTGCCGGGGTGCTTGGCGCCTTCTTTATGCTCTATCCCAGGGCGCGTGTATTTACCCTGATTTTAGTTTTGATTTTCCCCTGGTTTGTGCAGATACCTGCCCTCATCTACCTGGGAGTGTGGTTCGTCTTGCAGCTCTTCTCGGGAATTGCCGCCTTGAACCTGCCCAGCGCCGCCAGTGCCGGAGGAGTGGCCTGGTGGGCTCATATCGGTGGCTTTGTTTTTGGGGTGCTTTTCTACCGCTTGTTCATCCCACCCGTCCACCCGGCCTACCATCGCCGTTTCCTCAAAAACTCGGACGAATAAGAAACGATACGATTGGGGGAAAGTTCCTCCAAGTTAGCAGGTGCCTGCCGAAGAGGTCAGGGTACAATATGAGTCCTCGACCGAAGAGTTTCCCGGAAACTCCGAGTTTCCGGGAAACTAAAGGAAGGAAGCATGCCCAAACGGGACATCGAATTCGCCAAGGGGGAATACTACCATATATACAATCGCGGTGCCGGACGCCACAATCTTTTTATTGAAGACGATAATTACCAGTATGTATTACGCCAGACCAAAAATTATATTCTCACACTCAACTTGACCGTTATAGCTTATTGTCTGATGCCCAACCATTATCACTTGTTGATTCGCCAGGATGATGAAACGCCAGCAAGTGAGCTGCCGAAACGTGTATTCGGCGGCTACTCAAGGGCTGTTAACAAGCGTTATGGCTGGAGTGGAACATTGTTTGAGGATCGCTATAAGGCTAAAATGGTCACGACAAATACCTATCTATGCCAGCTCTGCCGCTACATCCATGGGAACCCTGTAAAAGACGGGCTTGTTCGCAACATAGAAGATTGGCCTTATTCAAACTATCTAGAATGGATTGGACAAAGGGAAGGTTCACTTGTAGATCGCCAGTTTGTCACGGAATTGTTTGGCAACATCCAACGTTATAAGGAATTTGTGCTTGACTATTTAGATTCACGCCAGTTAAAGACTGAGTTAACATATCTGATCGATTTTTAACCCCAGTTCCCGCCAGTTCCCCGGAAACTTAAAGTTTCCGGGGAACTATGGAGGTCAACATGTTCGAAAAACTTAATCAAAGTTCTGGAAATGTATTAGGCTACAAGATCGTTGGCACTATCACCAAGGCAGACTATAAGACTATGCTGCCTGAAGTCGAAGCCCTGGTGGAGCAAGAAAGTCATATCCGCTTGCTGCTGGATATGACCGAATTCAAATGGGAAAAAGTGAAAGCCTGGGGTGCAGACTGGAAATTCGGTCACGAGTACAGCGAAAAAATCGACAAAATGGCCATCATCGGCGACAAAAAATGGCAGGAGTGGTTGGCCAAAGTGGCTGAGCCGTTCTACGCCGGAGAGGCGAAGTTTTTCCCCCTCGACGAAGCGCATGATGCCTGGTCCTGGCTTATAGTATGACGAAAGTGGTCCGGCGTATTGCAAATTTCGGCGCGCTGCTGCTCTTTTTCGCGCTGGCTCCGTGGCCGGCTTTGGCCACGACTCAGGGCGATTCTGATCCTAATCGGATCGTTATCCTCACTGACGACCCGAGCGAGTATATCTTTAAGGTTAACGGATCCAACAACGACGGCGTCTGGAACGAAGAGGGGACCTCCATCGATATCACCATCACACAACCCTGGTGGCAGACCTGGTGGTTTAGAGGGACCTTGCTCCTGCTAGCGTCTGGCCTGGTGCTAGGGGTTTTCATTTGGCAGCGCCGTCGTAGGCGAACTCGAGAACAAGAATTGGAAGCATTAGTAGCGGCACGCACTCAAGAATTGAAGTTTGCTCAAGCTCAGATTGGGACCATATTTGAGAACTCGCCTCTCGCTATAGGTACCGCTTCGCTTGAAGGCGAAATTCTGACGGCCAATGCAGCCATGTCCCGCATATTCGGGTATCCGCAAGATGAACTGATCGGGGTCAACGTGATTGATTTTTTCCCAGACCCCGAGCAGAGAGCGAATCTAATGAAAAGGCTGATGACAAAAGAAATCATTCAAATCCCTATGGTACAGCTTCGGCGCAAAGACGGCTCCCTATTTTATGCTAATCTTACTGAAAGCATATTGGCAAGAGATGATCAAGATGTGCTGTTAGGGGTTGTTGATGACATCACTACTCAGGTACTGGCTGAGCAGGCTCTTCGCGAAAGCGAGGCTTTGGAGGCCAAGACGAGCGCTGTGGCTGCAGAACGGGACCGCCTGGCGCGCGAGCTGCATGATTCGGTCACCCAGTCCCTCTATACTTCCAGTCTGATCGCCGAAGCGTTGCCGAAAGTCTGGCAGACTCATCCTGAGGAAGCGCTGATTAGCCTGGATGAACTGCGCCAATTGAACCTGGGAGCGCTGGCTGAAATGCGCACATTGCTGCTGGAGTTGCGGCCTGACACGCTGGTTGACCGCCCACTTGGGGAACTTCTGATCCAACTGGCGGAAGCCATGTCCTCGGGCACGAATTTACCGATCACCACCTGCATGATGGGGAACGGCGAGCTACCATTGCAAGCACAGGTTGCTTTTTATCATATCGCCC
>DAOVXM010000118.1 GCA_030636125.1 Chloroflexota bacterium
ATGAAAAACGCCGATATCCCAAAAGATACTCAAATACCAGCGGAGGGTACTTCACTCTTTAACGAATTGTTGTCGCGTCAAATCAGGTGCACACCTCCCGAATTGCTTACCAGGATTTATGACTGGCAAAGTTCACCTGATGTGGGTTTGTGGTGGAGGAAACCCAGTATTGGTCAGCGCACCAAAAGGGAATGGTCCAGGTTAAAACGCGAGTTGGACAAAAGCCAACCTACCATGTTGATACTTATTCGCGCCAGAGGCTATTTCGATAATCCCACGAAGAATCACCAGGTTCTCGCCATCGGTTATGAATTCAATCCTGCCACCAAGGATCTAGTGGTTCAAGTGTACGACCCCAATCAGCCAGACAAGACCAACATATTATCGATGAATTTGGGGTTGCCGGAGGGACGGCTCCACTTCAAAGACTCTACCAGGAAAAGGACACGCGGCTTCTTGGTGTATCCAGCCAGAATGGCGGCAAGCGCTTGATGCTCCACAGGCTTATGGAGAGAGTTGCTCAAAATTGAGAGGATTGACAGCAAAATGATGTTTTCGCCAGCTTACTAGGAGAATCCAAATTTTGCTAATCACGGATATGTTGTGTCAATAATATGCGTGTTATGAAAGGAGGGCACCATGCCCAAGGACAAGTTGAGAGAATACCTCGAGAGTCACGAGGTCCAATACACGGTCATTGAACACTCGCCGGTTTACACCGCCCAGGAAATTGCCGCCTCTGCGCACATTCCTGGCAAACAATTGGCGAAAACGGTGATGGTTAAAATCGACGGGGAGATGGCCATGGCCGTCATGCCAGCGCCGTACCGGGTGAATTTCAAGCGATTTAAAGAGCAAACCGGCGCTAACCAAGTTGAGCTGGCCAGCGAGCAAGAATTCAAGGACAAGTTCCCAGATTGCGAACCTGGCGCGATGCCGCCTTTTGGAAACCTGTATGGCATGGAAGTGTACGCTGCGAAGAATCTGGCAGAAGAAATGGAAATCGCCTTCTGCGCAGGCGCTCACGGCGAACTGATCCGCATAACATACAAAGATTTTGAGAGCTTGGCAAAACCAAAGGTGCTCGATTTCGCTTGGAAACCTTGACACGGCAAATCCCAGAAGGTCAAGACTATAAGCAATAATTTTGTTGATCACTCTGGATCGAACGGCTCTTCCTGATACGACCGTATCAACGCGGACAGCGAATACGGTGCCTACTATACGGTTAATTTTGCCAGGACGTAGTGAGGAGGATATGTAAAGAGCGAAATTGGCCTCATCCAGTGAGGAAAATCACTGCGATTTAGTCAAGAATGACCCATCATGGTGTAAGAATCTCATGGGCGTTTTCACCGCCATGAAAACGCCCATAATTTAGAGCCCCCTTGGAGAGAGCGAGACTTTACAAACCCGTGCCCCTTCTAAAGCGTAGATGGTTTTATCTAACTCCCTCCTATTAAACAAACGTTGATGCTCAACGGTTGTTACATCATAACCTTCCAGGTTGCAGTTAACAAAGCAAAATGGTGCGCGTGAACCAGGTTCCTGCCACAGCCGCCAGTGGCAGGCCACTATAGCTATTGATTTCCGGGAGCCTGAGCACCGAAAAGCCGGACCGGTATTCTGTGTACCGCTCTCCCAAGCTCAAACAACTCTGTCAGGACGCTCCCGTTAATTGAAGGAATAGTGCCGTCTAAGTTTGGATCCCCATATCAAGGCGAATATTGGCCTAACAAAACCAGATCACCCCAAGTCATGGGATTCGTCAATTTTCGCTTAGGGCTGGTCGAAACCATGCTCTGCTGTACATTTTCGTCAGAGTGATCATTATCCGATACTGAGAAAGTAAAACCATAGTGAACCCCCTTTGCTGGGGTGATATCAAAAGTATCCCAAGGAATTTTCACCTCAACACGGTGCCCGTTGTCTGTGAGCATGGCACCAATTTTCACTTTCCTACGACCACCTTCTTCCAAGCGCGGGTACCACAAATAAGCTTCGGGACTCGTTCCAGGCTGTGGAGAGCCCGGAGAAACACCCAATTGGTAATCATCTAGGCTCAAAGTCTCTAAATAAAAATCATTGGAAACCTTGGTATCCATTAATACCTCCAGGCTATCACCTTTGAACAGGTCCTCCCCTGCGGCATTTTGTACATATTTATCGTCAATTACCCTTACCGCGATATAGAGATTATTATCATCCCACCCCACCATCACATTGGCGAAGAGATCATCTCTTCCGCTCCAGCGATCAACCCCATAGACAAGATTATCAACCGGGTAGCGGTCAAGTTCCCACTCATCGAACACGCCGTCGATCGTAGGTTCTCTGCGCAAGTAGTAAGCCTTGATGCTGGTGCCTGGCCGGATACTTGGGCCAACATATGAAACTGGTGTGTTCGTCGCTGTGGGTGTCGCTGTATAGGGAATTGGGGTGAATGTAGATGTATAGGGAACAGGCGTGGACGTGTGTGTTGGCGGTGGCACCGTGATGGACGGTGTTATTGTCGCAGTAGTTGTTGGCACAATGGTCAGTGTCGCGGTCGGTGCAATGGCTGTCTGGCTTGCAGTCGCTGATACCGATTCGTAAAGTGCAGTCCGAGTTAGATCTGCCGTAGGGTATACAGATGGTGTCGATCTAGTAATCGGGGGCATATTACAAGCTATGGCGCTGACTATGACAGCGCTCACCGCCAGGAATAATCGCCTCTTCTTGTTTTTCATATTTGCTCCAAACACAAATTCCTATTGGGACACTGAATCTCGCCTGGTTAGTGAGGTTGGCATATCCGTAGCCAATCCTTTTACGTTACAGGTAGCTACTCAGTTTATTGCAAGGAGAGCACTTCTCAACGAAATGACTTTTACTTGTACTGTAGGTAAAGACGATATTCAAGGCTTTACGGTTCCTGAAAGCTGGCCACCTCACCACCGTTTGATCTAGATTCCGGAGAATTCTTTCTCCATCATAATTTGGAGAATCGTACGATCAGTCTCAATCATTCCCTGAGTACTGAGCGTGCCAATATTCTGCATTGTCTGTTCCGGTGAGGCCGCGATGATACCATTAGTGCTATGAACCTGAACGCCCTGAAGGGCAAAAAGTGCTGCCTGCACAGCGGTACCAGCTGCTGTGGCCAGCTTCAAAGAGCAGCCTGCTTTAGCGCCATCACAGATCACACCAGCTAAATCTTCGGTTAGATTCTTGATTGCTCCCGCTATATGATGAATAGTGCCGCCAAGCAGATAGGTGATGCCAGCAGTAGCCCCGGCACCAGCCGCAATTGAGCATCCACACAACGCAGAGAGCCTTCCGGTATATGCCTTGATGAACGCGGTAATGATATGGCTCAGGGCGATGGCTTCAAAGACATCCCTTTTATCGCACTCAAGATAATCTTTGACCGCCCAAATTGGCAATATCGCCGTTAATCCGTGGTTACCACTACCTGCTGAACTCATGGCAGGCATCTTGACACCTGACATCCGGGCGTCTGAAGCAGCCGAGGTGAGGATTTTGGCCGCCAGAATCATATCCTTTTCTATCAACTGCTGCCTGACAAGCCTATCCAGGGTCTTGCCGACCCCCAGACCGCTGCCATGTTTAAGCCCATAATCAGCCAATCGCAAATTATATTGAACGCCCTCTTCAAGGAACCGAATATCTTCCGTGTCCAAATCATCAACGAGCCCTAATAACTCAGGAAGAGAAAGCTCTCTCAACCAAGCCTCAAGGTCAAACAGCTCACCCTTACTGCCTCCATTACTTCTCTTTGACAACAATGGGCTATCTGAAATCTCTTGGCTGTTGATAGTCAAAGAGGTAATGTTGTCATGAGAATCCATGATCACAGACTCAGCCACTGTGCGCTCTCCCAGTATGGCTGTCTTGATAAAAAGTCCTTTTTGATCTGGGAGAAGATTTATCTTTACCCCACCTGCTCGAAGGATCTTCTGCGCCTTTGCGATGACATCATCATCCACAGGTTCTAGGACCTCCAACTTGAGTTCAGGATCACCGCCAATCGCTCCAAGGGCGCTAGCCACATCCAGGCCACAAAGACCTGCAGTGCCAGGGATCGATACCGCCACACTGTTCTTATAAATATTGGCATCAACCCATACCTCAATGGAGGTGATTTCCTCATCGTCCAGAAGCGCCGCGGCCGCGGCGGCGCCCAGGGCAATGGCTGATGGTTCGGTACACCCCAAAGCGGGGGCGACCTCCATCCTTAGAATATCCTTGACTGTGAAAGACATAACCATTCCTCCTAACCTGGACGATCCAGCCCCGAAGAAGGAGTTACTGGGTCCAGGGATATAATAAGTCCTCCCAGAAATTCAAGGGAGGACAATGGATGTGGTGAAATTACTACCCTGAGTAATACTCAATTTAACACACAACGTGTATATGTACGATATTATGAGTATATAGAATTTTTCCGCCTTGCGCAAGTATCATTGCGGTCTTTTCGCTGAATATTTCTTGATTAATACTGAATATCCCCTGGTTACCCCAGAATATTCGCGCTAAAATCTGTAGTATAGTACCTAATAATTCACCACCATCAGGAGAACGCATTATATGAGTGTAGATGCTGCATCATCTCCACCTGAACTAACACAAGCATCGTCAAACTGCGACCTGTCAGTCGTAATTCCAGTTTTTAATGAAGAGCAGAATTTAAAGCCACTCTATCAGGAGTTGATGACGGTTCTCGAAGAGCTTGGTTTGTCCTATGAAATTATCTTCATTGATGACGGCAGCCAAGATGCAAGTTATCAGGTCTTAAAAGAATTGCACACTGAGGACAAGCGGGTTAAGGTAATTAAGTTCCGCCGCAACTTTGGACAAACTGCCTCCTTTGCTGCCGGGTTCGATTTTGCCCAGGGAGAATTGATCGTCACCCTCGATGCTGACGGTCAAAACGATCCCGCGGATATACCCAAGCTGTTACGCAAATTGAGAGATGGGGATTATGACCTTGTCAATGGCTGGAGGGTGGACCGCAAAGAACCTTTTGTCCGCCGCTTCGTATCCCGAACGGCGAACTCGCTGATCAACCGTAGTACACAAATCACCATCCACGACCGGGGATGTTCTCTGAAACTATTTAAGAGAGATCTTGTAAAACATTTACGGCTATACGGGCAATTACACCGCTTCCTTCCGGAATTAGCTAGCACAGTCGGCGCCCATGTGAGCGAGGTGCCTGTCAACGATCGTGCCCGTGCCCATGGTCAATCAAAATATGGTTCTCTTTCAAGGACTCCACGGGTAATGCTGGACCTGGTCACCATCATCTATTTTCTCAGCTTTTTTACTAACCCAATGCGATTCTTTGGTACCAGCGCTCTCATTAGTAGCGTCTTAGGTTTTCTAATTGGCTCTATCCTGGTATTTACAAAAATTTACTACGGGATTAGGGATGGGTGGGCAGGTTTTCACGCGTATGAGATCGGCAATCGCCCGCTGCTACTTTTATCAATCTTTTTAATATTACTTGGTGTACAGTTTTTTATGATGGGTATTTTGGGGGAAATGATCATGCGTACATACTACGAGGCCCGCGATAAACCCACCTACTATATCCGGCGTGTGCTGGAATAACGCTCAACATCATATGGTGATAAGGAATGGAAAAAGATTATTCAATAAAACAACTCTATACTTTCATCGTTCAAGCCAAAGCCGCAACCTATGTTGGCGATGGGATAAAATGTCTGGCACACAGACCGGGTTCATTTGATTTAGAGTACCATGATGGACTTTTTTCATACCTGGACAGTTACTTTGGGGGTGCAGATTTCCTCGGTCAAGAAGTTGTCTACTTCAAATCAAGGCCCGTGTGGGTCATGAACTATTATGGGCGAATTCTCAAGCCCGAATTGATAAGCGCTGCCGAAGCGGGACAGATATTAAAAGAAAGCCTCTCGCTGATGTACAGGGAAGGCCGATTTCTCGGTGGCTTTGAGCACTCAACTTTAGATGGCAGCACCTATACAGACACTAGCCAGGGAAAGATAGGATCATTTACAGGCAGGGAATGGATTACTCGCCAAAATGTCAAGGTTTACGAGCTGATATACCATGGAGGCTTGGTCAAGGAATAACCAGTCATATAGTCCACCAGGTAGTCTACTTAAAATTTAACGATCAACCGGTCAATTGTTATAATGCGGCAAGAAACGGAAGATCGAAGCGATTATTAGCCCTTTACTCCCTAATAGTGTAATCCCCTCTTACCACCCATTTATAGGTGGTTAATTCCGGAAGACCCATCGGTCCCCGTGCGTGCAAGCGCTGGGTGCTCACAGCCACCTCAGCGCCCAGGCCAAATTGACCGCCATCGGTAAAGCGGGTACTGGCGTTAATATAAACTGCAGCGGAGTCAACCGCATCCACAAACCTGTCGGCATGATCCTGATTGCTGGTGAGGATGCCATCGGAGTGGTGGGTGCTATGTTTGTGGATATGATCCATGGCGGATTCCAGGTCAGGCACAACTTTCAAGCCCAGAACGAGAGACAACCATTCGGTATCAAAATCATCCAGTCCAGCCGGCTGGACTTCAGGGTGATCCAGCAAAGCAGCCGCGCTGGGGTCAGCCCGGAAAGAGACACCATCAGCGACCAGGGTTTCCACAACACGCGGTAAGAATTCGGCGGCGATTGATTCGTGGACGAGCAAGGTGTCAAGTGCATTGCAAACGCTAGGGCGTTGGGTTTTGGCGTTGTGGATCAGAGGCAAGGCTGCTTCCAAGTCCGCATCCGCGTCAACGTAGAGATGGCAGATCCCGATCCCACCAGTAATCACAGGGATGGTCGAGTTCTTGCGACAAAACTGGTGTAAACTATTGCCGCCTCGCGGTACGATGACGTCGATATATTCATTCAGACGCAACATCTCTCCCACCAGTTTCCGGTCCGGGTTATCCACGAACTGGACGCACTCTTCAGGCAAATCGATGGAACATAAAGCAGCTTGTATGATCGCGACCAAGATACGGTTGCTATGCATGGTTTCTTTTCCGCCTCGCAATATGACCGTGTTGCCTGTTTTTACAGCTAGCGCGGCCACATCAATAGTCACGTTCGGCCTGGATTCGTAGATCACCCCCAGGACACCCAATGGCACTCTGCGGCGAGACAATTTGAGTCCGTTAGGCAGTGTCCGTTCATCGAATAAGGTACCGATCGGGTCGGGAAGCGCTGCCAGGGATCGCAGATCAGCAACAAGGCCGGACAGGCGCGATTCATTCAGGGTAAGGCGGTCGATCATGGCTTCGCTCAGCCTGTTTTCCTGACCCTGCCGAATGTCCTTATCATTGGCTGATCGAACCTGGTCAAACCCGGCTTCCAGCTCGTCAGCGATGACGTTGACAGCCCTTTGTCGGGTAAGGCTATCTGTTCGGGAGATGACAAAAAAAGCTTCTCGGGCCTGGTGGCCCAGTTGATTGAGGTTCATAACTTTATCCCGGGTGAATAAGCTGATTAGAGCAA
>DAOVXM010000006.1 GCA_030636125.1 Chloroflexota bacterium
AATGCGAATTTGTTTGAATAAATTGAGTCGATTCCTGTATGATGCTGGTATGCCGCCTTTTACTCTATTGACCACGAAGACAGCTTTTCTTGGGTAGATCTCTCAGAAATTGGGGGATCGAAAAGAGTAGTGCTTGGATTGTTTGTAGGGTTTCATCCATATATTGGAGTAGAATGAGGACATGAACCGGGACAAAGAGATCCAGGAATTTTGGAAAGCATATTTGGACTCATTTGGAAAAGGTAGGACAAAACCAGACTCTTTCGAAGTCTGGTATTTTGGGAATAATGAAAATATGGCGAACGAGCTTGGGGCACTGGTGAAGGCTGGTATAAAGACGGCGACATGCAGTTTATACTGGTCCTATGAGGTAGAAGATGAAGTGCTACCTGAGGTTGGCAGTCATAGCCTCATTACGAATTGGGATGGCCAGCCGATCTGTATTATTGAAACAGTGGGGGTAGAGATCAAGGCGTATAATCAAGTGGATGAACATTTCGCCTATGAGGAAGGCGAAGGAGATCGCTCATTAGATTATTGGCGAGAGGTTCATTGGCAGTTTTTTTCTAAAGAATGTGAAGACATCGGATGCCAGCCAAGGGTGGATATGCCACTCGTATGTGAGCGATTCCGGGTTGTCTTCTTTTCATAAGTATATTTACTGGAAGGGAGACATATTAGAGTTGTAACTATGTGTTCAAATCCAACCATATGGGCTGAAGTGGATGATCAGGGGCGGTTAGTACTGCCAGCAGACGTGGTTACTCGTTATGGATTGCAAGCGGGAGCGCGTGTGCGCATTGATGCAGGCGAGAATGATCTTCGCCTCCACCGGCCAGTAACACATTTAGCCAAAGTGTATGTTGAACCAACCAATCGTTGTAATATCGCTTGCCGCACATGTATGCGTAACGTCTGGGAAGTTGAGTACGGCCGCATGTCTTCTGACACGTTTGATCACATCCTGGAGGGTTTGCGTGTGATGTCGCCACCGCCCACAGTCTTCTTTTGTGGTTTAGGTGAACCTCTCGCCCATCCAGAAATTATCGAAATGATTAAGCAAGTGAAAGAACTCGGTGCAAATGTGGAGTTAATTACAAATGGTACTTTGCTAGATGAGGAACTTTCGCGTCAGTTAGTTGCATCTGGGTTGGATGTTTTGTGGGTGTCGATAGACGGTGCTAAGCCAGAGAGCTATGCAGATGTACGTTTAGGAGCAGTTTTACCTGATGTAATCGATAATTTGGTGACCTTGCGGAATGCGCGACCCTATGCTTATATTCCTAAGCCAGAGATTGGGATTGTATTTGTGGCAATGAAACAAAACGTTGCTGATTTGCCGGATGTGCTCGCCATCGGGCGACATGTGCGTGCTACACGTTTTCTGGTGACCAACGTACTGCCTTACACACCCGAGTTGATCAGTGAGACATTATATGAAAAGACCTTAAAGGACGTAACCTATATGTCTTCCCCTTGGCTGCGAAAGTTGAGCCTGCCCAAGATGGATATAAACCATATCACGGAAGGTGCGTTCTTGCGTGCATTACATAGTGGCTATAATGTTAACTTTGCAGGAAATAATTTGGGCGTGACGAGCGATGTTTGTACTTTCATTGAAAGTGGTTCGATGGCGATTGGGTGGGATGGCAATGTAAGCCCTTGTCCGCCACTATTGTATACACATTCCAGTTATCTACACGGGATCAAACGTGTCTCCTATCGGCACTTGATTGGCAATGTGAATGAAAGTGAGTTGATTGAGTTATGGAACGACCCGGAGTATGTCGCTTACCGTGATCGTGTGCATCGCTTTGCCTTTGCTCCCTGCACCTTCTGCGGTGGGTGTGATCTCTCTGAAGCCAATCAGGAAGATTGTTTGGGGAACGAAGCACCAGCTTGCGGGGCTTGCTTGTGGGCGCAGGGGGTGATCCAGTGCCCGTGAGAAGGGGGAGTTCATAGAGGATTAGACTGTCTCTTTTGCCTGGATGGATTCCCAAACCCTCGGGTATGAAACGGTTTCAATTCCCTAATCATCTACACAAAATACATGTAACTCTCTTGGACCATGTACGCCAATCGTGAGGGTCATTTCAATATCTGCAGTGCGAGATGGACCGCTTATCAGGGCTGTGGATGAAGCTTTAAGGACTTCATTAAGGTGTAAGACGCTGCTAAGATTTGGATATAGATCTTGGAAATTAAAAATAGCAATATGGATTTCCGGAAGCAAAGAAGCGGCCGGCAATCGGCCATCACCTCCAGGAAGAACCAGCGTACCAGTCTCTGCAACTGCTGCAATTGCACCTGTGATACCAGCTCGGGGTATTTTGCTCTCCGAGCCTCTTGCATTTTTTAAATCGGTTGCATCAAATGTGGATCGGACCTTGATCCCAGCAGAAATCAGATCTTTTATAATATTGCTTGGTAAGCATTTCTCTTCCCAGGTTAAGATGCTATGGATGTCTTTCTCGCGCAATAGGTTAAGTACCTGCTCTGATAAAGCTGATGATGTGCAGTGTATAAAGTGCCCTTCAAGAGCAGTTAATTCTTGCTCAAACCTGTCAAGCAGTTTATATTTGGGTATATTTGCCACAGCTGAGCTGTTCGCAGAATTGAAGTTTTCCTCGATTGTTGCTTCCATCTTCAGCCTGGATACCTTATTGGCTGTCTCTTTATAATCTTGGTCGCCTGTTTGTTTCCTTTTCTGATTATCAATTTGCATGTTCAGCCAGCGTTCCCGGAAAGGTTGCCTCGGAGGGCTTGGCAAATCTTTGCTGTAGCCCCACCCGGTGAAAGCCGGTAACCGCAGCCAGGCCGGTGATAAGCTGCCGACGATATTTGCCACTTTCTGAAAAGTAGCAAACCGTTTGGGCTCTACCGCCATCCACGTATACAGTCTTAATCCCCACGCCAGGAAGGTGGGAGTATTGGGTGTGTGGGTTTTTCCAGAGACAGCGTGTGGATTATCAGGAGTTTGTCCTGCGCGTATGCGCAGCAGCAATTTAGGCAAATCGATATCCACTGGACAGGCTTCCTTACACGCCCCGCACAAACTGGATGCACGGGCTAAATATCCAAATTCCGATTCTCCAAAGAGCCCAGGAGAGATGACCGAGCCGATCGGTCCAGGGTAAGTGCTGCTTTCGCCATGAGTGTTAACGTAGGCATGCCCGCCGATTTCCTGGAAGACTGGACAGGCATTCAGACAAGCGCCACAGCGGATGCAGTACAGCGCCTCGGCAAGGGGTGAATTTCTTAAACTAGTCCGACCGTTATCGACCAAGATCAGGTGACGCTCACGCGGTCCGAAGGCTTTGGAATGACTGCGGGAGGTTACTGGTCCGTGGATGAGGCTGGTGTACACGGTTGTTTTTTGACCTGTGGCTGAGCGCGGTAGAAGGTAGAGCATTAATGCCAGGTCATCTAGAGTAGGCACCAGGCGTTCTATACCCATAAGCGCAATATGAATTGGCGGCACACTGGTAACCATCCGACCGTTGCCCTCATTGGTTATGATGCATATTGTGCCGGTGTCGGCTACACCAAAGTTAACCCCGGACAGGCCAATATCAGCCTCCAGGAAGACCTGGCGTAAAGCCTTTCGAGCTACCGATGTTAATGTGGAAATATCTTCGGTGAAATGGACGCCTAATTTTTCGTGGAATGTTTGGCCTATTTCCTGGCGGCGTAAGTGTACAGCCGGTGTGATGATGTGGGCTGGTGGCTCGCCGCGTAGTTGCACAATATACTCACCCAGATCGGTTTCTACTACGCGTAGGCCTTCCGCCTGCAAAGCATGGTTGAGACCAATCTCTTCGCTCACCATAGTTTTAGACTTGGCAATCAATTTAGCCTTATTCTTTTTCGCGATTTCGAGCACAATTTCATTCGCTGCATTGGCATCCGTTGCACGATGAAGGGTCATGCCATTTGATTGCGCTTTGGTAATAAATTGGTCTAGATAATGATCCAAATTAGCGATCACCTCGGCACGAAGCCTATGAGCGCGTTGGCGCATCACGACCCATGGCTCGGGCAGTGACAGGAAAGCCTGTTCGCGTGCTCTTAGTCTCCTTTCTGCGTTATTATCCAAGGCTTCCTGTAGGTTGGGGTCAGCTAACGCAGAGCGGATATGGGCATGGAACGCATCAGGTGCCATCTGGTTTTGCTCCTGTCTGGACGAGTAACTCTGCGATATGTAAGGCTCGAGGTGGCTTTTTTTGCCTATGGAGTCCCCCGTTTATGTTGGTGATACAACCTGCATCACATGAGACTACTACTGCCGCGCCACTGGTCTCGATATTGGCAATTTTGCGCGCCATCATCGCTTCGGAGAGTTCAGGATGCTCTACCGAGAATACGCCGCCGAAACCGCAACAATCTTCCGTACCAGGTAATTCTACAAAATCAGATTCGCCAACCGCTTCGATCAAAGCGCGCGGCTGCCGATCAACACCCAGCTCACGTAGTAGATGACAAGATGAGTGATAGGTGATCTTTCCAGAAAAGCACGCCCCAAGATCAGTGACCCCTAGTACGTCAACCAGATATTCGGTGAATTCAAAGGTGCGTTTGGATAAGGCTTGCGCGCGTTCTAACCACTTTGGATCTGCTGCAAACAGCTCTTGATAATAATGACGGATCATCCCTGCACACGAGCCAGAGGGAATAACCACCGCACCTGGTGCTTCTTCGAAAACCCTGATCGTATGTTCAGCCATACGCCGGGCATGGGTTCGCATCCCAGCGTTAAATGCAGGTTGTCCACAGCAAGTCTGCCTTTCGGGGAAGTTAACTCGAACGCCAGCTCTCTCCAAGACGCTTACGACTGCTTCACCAACCTCTGGGTACAGCGTATCTACGATACAAGTGACCATAAGTTGAACGGTTTCGGGCATAATGTTCTCCAAGGCAGGCTGCTGGTTGTATTGTATCGCCTGGATGGCTAGGGGACAAGGATATCCTAGTTGGTGGGAATTATCGCCATTTTGGATTGTTTAATTTATTGTAGATTCTGAATTGGGAAGTCATCTATGTGGTAAGATAGGGGCCGGTTTTATAAAGATATTATGCCATCATTGGCGTAAATCAGGTTTTTGTATTCAATAAAAATATGAAGAAAGAAGGTATTATTGCCATTATGGAACCTTTTCGCGCCGAAATCCCAAATAACTTCAGCCTACCGCGGCGGATTAACCGCCTTGGGGAGTTAGCTTACAATTTGTGGTGGACCTGGAATCCTGATTCTCAACGCTTATATTCCCGGATTGATAAGGAGCTTTGGGAACGCGTCTATCATAACCCGATTCTCTTTCTAAATCAGGTGGAGCGACCTAAGTTAAATGCGGTTACCAACAACCGCTATTATCTTGAATTCTACGACCGTATCTTTCGCTCCTTCGACAGTTATATGAAATCAGAAGAAACCTGGTATACACGTACCCATCCGAAACTGCGCAACCGCCCGATTGCATATTTTTCAATGGAGTTTGGTCTGCACGAGGTCATACCTATCTATGCCGGCGGTTTAGGTGTCTTATCTGGCGACCATGTCAAAGAGGCCAGCGATCTTGGTTTGCCATTGGTTGCCGTAGGCCTGCGCTATTCGGAGGGCTATTTTACCCAACGCATCACCGAGGATGGTTGGCAAGAAGCCCATTACACGGAACATCCAACCGAAGATTTACCCGTCAGGTCTATCGTGGACGAAACTGGCGAACCAGTCACAATCTCAGTTGAGCTGCCGGGACGGGAAGTTACTGCCTGTGTGTTGGAGGTCCGCGTGGGCAGGGTGCCTCTATATTTGTTGGATACCAATATCCCAGAGAACTCACCTGATGATCGCGCCTTATCCGCCCGTTTGTATAGCAGCGACCTCGACTTGCGGATATCCCAGGAAATAATGCTGGGTATTGGTGGGCTGCGCGCATTGCGCGTTTTAGGCTATAACCCGAGCGTATGGCATATGAACGAGGGCCATTCCGCATTCCTGGTTTTGGAACGAATTCGCGAATTGGTAGATGCAGGACGCCCCTTGCAAGAGGCCCAGGAGATCGTACGTGCCTCAAATGTCTTCACTACTCACACTCCTGTACCCGCCGGCAACGACGAGTTTGCTTTATGGCTTGTAGATAAATATTTTTCACATATCTGGCCGCAATATGGTCTAACTCGGGAGCAATTTGTCGATTTAGCCCGTCATACGGTCTCTTGGGGGGATTCTTTTAGTATGCCTGTGTTGGCTTTGCGTTTTTCGGAAGGTCGTAATGCGGTCTCTGAATTGCACGGCAGAGTTTCACGGGATATGTGGAACTTTTTGTGGTCTGATCGCCGCGTTGAGGATGTGCCGATCACGCATATCACCAATGGGATCCACACTGACACCTGGCTAGCGCGCCGTTTTGGGCACCTGTTTGATCGTTATTTAGGCGCTGATTGGCGTGAGTATATTGATGATCCAGAGATCTGGGATCAAGTGTTGAACATCCCTGACGAACAGATTTGGGCGGTGCGCCGTCACCTGAAACGAAAGCTGGTCTCTTATATTAGTCATCGGGCACGTCGACAATGGCTAAGTGGGAGTGTCCACCCTGTGCAGACCTTGGCAGCCGGCGTATTGCTTGATCCTTATGTCTTGACCATCGGCTTCGCACGTCGTTTTGCTCCCTATAAGCGCGCCAACCTTGTATTGCGAGACCTTGATCGTTTGTTAAATTTACTTAACCGGCCGGGTATGCCTGTGCAGATCATTTTTGCCGGCAAGTCGCATCCTGATCACGAGGGTGGCAAGATGCTCATCCAGGAAGTTTACCGTGCAGTGAAACGTCCGGAGAGTGGAGGTCGTTTGGTCTTTCTGGATGATTACGATATGAATCTAGCGCGCTATTTAGTGCAAGGTGTGGACGTGTGGTTGAATACACCTCGTCGGCCAAACGAGGCTTCCGGCACCTCTGGCCAAAAGGCGGCTTTGAATGGTGTGCTCAATTTCTCGGTGCTGGATGGTTGGTGGCGCGAAGGCTATAATGGGAAGAATGGCTGGGCGATTGGAGATGATGTGGGTTTCAATAACTCTAACCATCAAGATGAAACGGATGCATTAAGCTTATACGATACCCTGGAAAATGAGATCATCCCTTTATATTATCTAGAACGCTCGTCGGATGGTTTACCTGGAGATTGGATCGCGCGTATGAAAGAAGCAATACGTACGCTGGCGCCTCAATTCAGCATGCGCCGTATGGTCAAAGAGTATACTGAAACCCTGTATGTACCTGCCATCCAAGGTGTCAACCAATCTCAAATAAAAACCCAAAAATAATGGAAATAATATTAAGCCCTCAGATATGGTTGGGGGCAGCTCTGATTTTTGCTTTACGGGTGGGTGATATGACCCTGGACACCCTGCGCGTTTTGTTTGTGATGCGTGGAAAAAAAGGGATTGTCTGGGTCCTTGGTTTTTTCCAAGCCTCGATATTTATCTTGGCGATCAGCACTGTCTTAAAGAACCTGGATAATCCGCTGAACGTGATCGGTTACGCTGCCGGATTTGCCACAGGGGTTGTCTTTGGGATGTTAATCGAAGAGAAGTTGGCCATTGGACACATGCATGTCAGTATTGTCAGCCCGCGCCGTGGAACTGCTATTGCAGAGCGTTTAAGAGCGGAGGGATATGCTGTTACCGAAATCCCCGCTCGAGGTAAAGACGGTATGGTTACTATGCTCAACTGTAGCGTCTTGCGTAGAAAATTGCTAAAAGTGCGTACCTTGGTCAGTGATGTTGATCCAGATGCATTCATCACGGCTGAAGATGTGCGCCCTGTGCGGCGCGGTTTGTGGCGAGCTTGAGGTAAACCGGCGATGTCACCAATGCTGACCTCCGCGCTCATAATCTTCGCCCTGCGCGTGGTGGATGTCTCCTTATACACTATTCGATTTATGATGGTGGTGCGTGGCCGTAAAGGTTTAGCCTGGTTGTTGGCTTTCTGCAAGGCAACCATCTATGTACTTGCGATCTTGGGGGTTCTCTCTAACCTGGATAATTGGTTGAACATCATAGGATATGCGGCTGGCTTTGCTACCGGCAATATAGTTGGTATGTGGCTTGAAGGCAAGCTGGCGATAGGAATAACACATTTGCGGGTGATCAGCGCGAGACGAGGCTCAAGTATTGTCGAACGACTTCGTACTGCTGGATACGCAGTAACTGAGGTGGCCGGTCAAGGTAGAGATGGTATGGTGACCATCTTAAACTGCGGCGTGCAACGGAGAGAGGCTGGTAGGGTGACAGATATGATCGCTGAGATCGATGAGCAGGCCTTTATTACAGCGGAACCGGTACGACTGGTCTGGCGGGGGTTTTGGCATAGTGCGTAATCTTTAATCAATCAGATGTCCTTATGCTCTCCTTGGCTTTATCCAAGGGGAGCTTTTTTTACCTACAACTTTGCCCAGATGTATCTGTTTTAGAATGTTTATTAATAACTTGCAGGCGAGGAGATGTTAGCCGTTTATAGCGAATTTGGACGTAACGGCTTAGATTTGTGTCAACAATTGTGGATTGAAGATGCGGTGCGTCACATTATAATGACGTTTGTCGTGGATGATTGATGATTTAATCAATTGACCTTAAGTCAATGATTGTTTACCATAACGATCAATAATCAATTGAAACTTCCATCCTTGACAAAGCAGTAGTTTCGTGGCTACTGTTTATTTCTCAACGAGCTCAATTCTCTAAAAGGAAAGTAGGAGGTGTTTTATGGACCCACTCATTCTCGCCCGAATACAGTTTGGGTTGACCACCGTGTATCACTTTTTCTTTGTGCCGTTGACACTGGGACTTTCTGTCCTAGTTGCCACCATGGAAACCCTGTATGTTCAATCGGGGCGAGAAGTGTACAAGAGGATGACAAAATTTTGGGGGAAATTATTCTTGATTAATTTTGCCATCGGCGTGGCTACTGGCCTTGTGCAAGAGTTCCAGTTTGGCATGAATTGGTCAGAATATTCACGATTTGTGGGCGATGTTTTCGGCGCACCATTAGCTATTGAAGCTCTGATGGCCTTTTTCCTCGAATCAGTATTTTTGGGAGTCTGGATCTTTGGTTGGGATAAACTTTCAAAGCGTATGCATGCGGCCGCGATCTGGTTGGTGGCGATCGGCGCAAACATATCCGCCTTGTGGATCTTGATCGCTAACTCATGGATGCAGGAACCGGTCGGTTATACCATAGTTAATGGTCGTGCCGAGATGACCAACTTCTTTGAGGTGATATTCAATCCAAACATCTGGTATCAGTTCCCGCATACCGTGCTGGCTGGCTTCGTAACCGCTGCTTTCTTTGTGATGGGTATCAGCGCGTATCATTTACGCCGTAAGAACGAGACCGACCTCTTCAAACGGTCTTTCCAAATGGCTGCGATTTTCGGTGCGATTTCGATTATGCTGGTATCGTTAAATGGTCATGACCAGACCCAGCACATGGTTGAAACCCAACCGATGAAAATGGCCGCGGCCGAGGGGTTGTGGGAAAGCGAGGATCCCGCCTCATTCTCATTGTTCACGGTTGGAAGTATACGTGAGCAAAAAGAGGTTTTCTCCATCCGGATACCTAACGTGTTAAGCTTGCTTTCTTACAACCAGCTCTATGGTGAAGTCATGGGGATGAACAATTTGCAGGCTGAATATGAAGCCATCTATGGACCGGGCAGCTATATTCCTCCAGCGGTCTTTGTATATTGGTCATTTCGAATCATGGTGGGAGCTGGCATCCTGATGGTCATTCTGGCATTCTATGCGCTATTTCTGGTTATGGGTGAGATGCTTGAAAATAGGCAACGAGGTCTCAAGGTCCTGGTGCTGGCTATGGCATTGCCGTATCTTGCCAACTCAGCAGGATGGATATTGACCGAGGTGGGTCGCTATCCTTGGACGGTCTACGGTTTGTACAAGCTGGATGAAAGCGTTTCACTTATTGTTACCTCAGGCATGGTGTGGGTATCTCTGATAGGATATACGCTTGTTTATTCAGCCTTGATCGTTGCCACAGTATATTTGTTTCAGAAGTATGCGAAGGCCGGTCCAGAGCCTATCGATAAGGTGACATCACTCAGCGATGATATCCCCTCACTCGTAGCTGCCCAGGATTAATTCGTGATTTTGAGTCACTGGTTGGTTGCAAAGTACAAGCTTTTGCACATATGTGATCACCAATGGGAGTAGGAGGTACATTATGGATCTAAATACAATTTGGTTCATTTTAATTGCTGTATTATTTGTGGGCTTCTTTTTGCTGGAAGGATTTGACTTTGGTGTGGGTATTCTATTGCCATTCTTGGGTAAGGATGACATCGAGCGTCGCGTCCTGATCAACACGATTGGTCCACATTGGGACGGGAACGAGGTTTGGTTGGTGACTGCTGGGGGAGCCATGTTTGCTGCCTTTCCAGAGTGGTATGCCACCATGTTCAGTGGCTTTTATCTGCCTCTCTTGTTGTTGTTGGTCGCACTGATCTTCCGTGGAGTAGCTTTTGAGTACCGTAGTAAGGATGAGAATCCCCGATGGCGCAATTTGTGGGACTGGGCTATATTCACTGGCAGTCTGGTGCCTCCCTTGCTGCTTGGTGTGGCTTTCGCCAACCTGGTGCGAGGCGTCCCGATTAACGCCGACATGCAGTATGTAGGAGGTTTCTTTAACTTGCTCAATCTGTACGCGCTGGTGGGCGGGTTTGCAGCCGTTTTACTTTTTACCTTACATGGAGCCATCTTCTTGACCCTAAAGACGACCGGCAAACTGATGGAACGGTCACGGATCATAGCCTGGCGCTTGTGGATACCAGTCGTCATCATATTGTTTGCTTTCCTGGCAGGCACCTATTTCCAGACTGACATCCTTATGCAATTAGGGGTTAATCCCGGGATTATTCCATTGATTGCTGTAGTCGCCATCCTTTTAGTTGGGTACTTCATCCGAAAAGATCGGTCTGGTTGGGCGTTTGCCATGACCTCTGTAACAATCGCCTTTTCTGTGATCACAATATTCTTGGTTTTGTATCCCAGAGTGATGATCTCTAGCCTCAATCCGGCGTGGAGTCTTACTATTTACAATGCATCCTCCAGTCCTTACACGCTCCAGGTAATGACAGTTGTGGCAATCATCTTTGTCCCAATCGTATTAATCTACCAGGGATGGAGCTATTGGGTTTTCCGTAAGCGGATTGTAAACAAACCTGAGACATTGACATATTGAGATATTGTTCTATCTATTGATGTTAATAAAATAACAAGTGCAGTTGGGCCTAAATGCATCGGTGGTATCTGTTGTCTCCTGCCCAACTGCTTAAAGTGTTGCGTCATTATTTCCAAACTTTAGAGTCACTTTCGCCACGCAACACTGGCAAACACATCAGGTGCTAAGTTGTCCTGGCGACCGGGGAGGGATATAATCCTCTCCGGTCGATGTGATTCTTTTTTTCTTCGAAATTTGTTTTTAATTGATAATACTATTTGTTGATCAACATCTAGGTGTAATCACGCTATATGAACCTCGACAAACGTCTCCTGGGACTTACGATCTCTTCTCGTTCTGCCTTAATTATGACCATAACGCTTGGCTTTTTTGGGGGAGTCTTGATTGTTGTAAAAGCTCGGTTGTTGAGCCAAGTGATCAGTCGGGTTTTCTTAGACGGACAGTTAATGAGGGATGTGGCCGTCCTATTGGGGATGATATTAGGAGTTTTCCTCTTATTGGCAATGATCAGTTGGGGGGTGGAGGTGGCAGCTAATGCCGTCGCTGGGCGTGTCAAAACCGATTTGCGCCTGGATCTTTTTAACCATATTCTGGCTATGGGCCCGGCCGATGTTTCCGGTGAGCGCACTGGTGAGTTGGTCAATGTCGCCACAGAAGGTATTGAGGCATTGGATGCTTACTATCGCCAATATCTACCTCAATTGGTATTAGCAGTATTGGTACCGCTAACCTTTCTGGCTTTTATTTTTCCATTGGATACATTGTCTGCGGTAGTATTGCTGCTCACTGCTCCTTTAATACCACTTTTTATGATTTTAATTGGACACATGGCTGAAGCGGTGACGAAAAAACAATGGGAAACGTTAAGTCGCCTGAGCGCGTATTATCTTGACGTTTTGTTAGGTCTGACCACCTTGAAGATCCTTGGACGCAGTCGCGCGCAAATTGCTGTGATCGCCAAAATCAGTGAGCAGTACCGTCAGAGGACAATGGGTGTGCTACGTGTGACATTTCTCTCTGCCTTGGTGCTGGAAATGGTAGCTACCCTTAGTATAGCTGTTGTAGCGGTAGAGATTGGTTTGCGACTACTCTATGGTCGTCTTGATTTTGACCAGGCGCTGTTTGTGTTGCTTTTAGCTCCTGAGTTCTACCTGCCCTTGCGCATGCTGGGAACGCGCTTTCACGCCGGTATGACAGGTGTCGTGGCGGCGGATCGTATTTTCGAAATCTTGGATCAGCCGGTCGAGGATCGTGAAAAACAGGTAGAAGCAAATATACAGGATGAAATAAAGAGTTCGCAGTTTAAGTTACAGTTCCGGGACGTTCATCATGCTTATGAAGATTCTCGACATACGTTGAAAGGAGTTTCTTTTAGTATTGCTCCAGGTCAAATGGTTGCACTTGTTGGACCAAGTGGTGCAGGGAAAAGCACTGTAGCAAATTTACTCCTTCGTTTTATTGAACCCACTCAAGGGCAGATAACCGTTGGTAAACGATCATTGGCTGATTTCTCACCCGATAGTTGCCGTGCTCAGTTTGCCTGGGTACCTCAAAAACCTTATCTATTCAATGACACGGTATTGGCGAATATCCTCATGGCTCGTCCCGAATCCAGTTTTGAAGAGGTTGTTGGTTCAGCCCGACGAGCTCATGCACACGAGTTTATTGAACGTCTTCCTCAGGGATATGATACAGTCATTGGTGAAGGAGGTAGCAGGTTGAGCGCTGGTGAAGCCCAACGTATCGCTATCGCCCGAGCATTCCTTAAAGATGCACCCTTTCTGATCCTTGACGAGATGACTTCTAACCTCGATCCTGAAAACGAAGCCTTGATCCGGGAAACAATGGAGAGTTTGGTAATTGGACGCTCGGCATTAGTTATCGCTCATCGTCTAAGCACCGTCTTTAAGGCAGACAAAATTGTGCTCCTAAATAAGGGTCGTATTGCAGCGGTTGGGTCTCATAGCAGACTGCTGCAAGTAAGCGGGCTATACCGGTATATGGTCGAAGCTTACACAGATTCACAGAAATTAGATGAGGCCAAGGATTACCTGCACTCTATTCCCGCTACTGGATACCATCGATTAACACTATCCAAAGATGGTTACACTCACATAACTGATCTATCAGATACCCCTCAAACTGCGCATTTGGGAACCTTATGGCGTCTCTTAGATTTTGTTAAACCTTACAGCAAGCTTGTCGCTCTCTCTGTTGTACTAGGATTTGCAACAGTTGGCAGTGGGATTGGCCTGATGACCTCCTCCGCGTACCTCATCTCTGAAGCTGCCTTGCAACCCTCGATTGCTGATTTACAAGTTGTCATTGTTGCTGTACGTTTTTTTGGTATCGCACGTGGTTTATTCCGTTACCTGGAGCGATTGGTCTCTCATCAGGTGACTTTTCGTTTGTTGGCGCGTTTGCGAGTTTGGTTTTACCAAGCCCTTGAACCTCTCGCTCCGGCCCGGGTTATGTATTATAAAAGCGGTGATCTGATCAATCGGGCGATGGGAGATATCAATACATTAGAGAATTTCTATGTGCGCTCTATTGCACCTCCTTTAGTGGCTTTACTGGTTGCTGTAACCATAGGCGTGTATTTGTGGTTCTTTAGTCCTGTGCTGGCGATTAATTTAATCCTGTTTTTGCTTGCGGCTGGTTTGCTCGTGCCAATCTGGACTCGCTGGTTAAGTCGTGGTGTTGGAAGGCGATATATACACGCGCGAGCAGCATTAAGTGTGACCCTGGTTGATGGTATACAGGGGTTGGCAGACTTATTGGCTTTCGGTCAGGAAGGTAGACAATCCGAGTTGTTGAAAACCCAAGACCGGCAATTAGCCTCCACACAGAAACAGATGGCTCATATAGGCGGAATGCAATCTGCAATGGAGACCCTTCTTGCCAACATGGGCATGTGGACAACTTTAACAATAGGAATCATTCTTGTCGGTCGGAGTCAAATTGATGGGATGTTTTTGGCATCTCTTGCACTTGCAGCGATAACGAGTTTCGAAGCTGTATTGCCATTACCTCTGGCAGCTCAATATTTAGAAAGAAATCTAGTAGCAGCACAGAGGTTGTTTGAAATTGTGGATGCTGAGCCAGAAGTAAAAGATCCTCCAAAGTGTAAGTTGCCTCCGCGTGAGTTTAATATCGATATTCACTCATTATGTTTTCGATATCCACCAGAGCTTTTATCAAATCCATCTTCCCGAGAAGAAAGCTCCTCTTTAAAGTTGAATTCCTATATCCTGGAGAACCTAAGCTTTACTTTGTCTCAGGGTAAGCGTGTTGCAGTCGTCGGACCGAGTGGATCGGGTAAATCCACCATAATCAGTTTATTACTAAGATTCTGGGAGTACAACCAAGGTGAAATTCTGATAAACGGGGAAAATATCCGTTCCTTTAGCCAAGAGGCGTTGCGGAAGAATATCGGGGTTGTTTCTCAGAGAACTTATCTATTTAACGCAACTGTCCTTGATAATTTGCGGATTGCGCGTCCACAGGCGACTGAATCCGAAATAGTAACAGCAGCAAAGAACGCCCAAATACATGATTTTATCTATTCGCTACCTCAAGGCTATGATACCTGGGTAGGTGACCGTGGTATGCGTTTGAGTGGTGGCGAGCGCCAACGAGTGGCTATCGCACGTGCCTTGTTAAAAGATGCGCCGCTGCTGATCTTGGACGAGGCTACTGCTCACCTGGATGCGTTATCTGAACGCCATATTTTGGGGAGTATTTTCTCTTTGATGGAGGATCGAACCATATTGATGATCACTCATCGGTTGGTGGGGTTGGATACGATGGATGAAATATTGGTTTTACGTGGTGGTCGTATTGTTGAACGCGGCTGCCATACTGACTTACTGCAGTCGGGTGGTTTGTATCGTCGGATGTGGGATTTTCAGAATCAAATGTTGTTGGAGAAGTAAGCTCTCATGGGATGATATGCTTTTTTATTGGGTTAATCATCGCTCCCAACCAAAGCCAGAAGTTGGTCAGGATAATCGGTAATAATGCCATCCACTCCCCAATCGATCAGACGTTGCATGTCCTGTAATTCATTCACCGTCCAGACGTGAACTTGCATATTGTGGGCATGAGCTCCACGTACAAAGCGCTCGGTGACCAGATGTAGTCGCCCCCCGTATTCTGGAATTTGGAAAGCCTCGGCTTTTGTCTGGTATATCCCTCCCAGATATGAGAAGTTCAGTCCAAAAAATATCCCAACTTCGTGTGGGCCGGCTGCCGTAGCAACTTCTGGGCATGATTGCCTAAAGCGGCGCAGTTGCTCATCGTGAAAAGAACCCACCATTACCTGTTCTAATTTGCCATGATCGCGCAGCATTTGGCAGAAAAGTTCCACGACAGAAGGATCCTCGGGCTTGATATCGATATTCAGTCGCATGCCTGGAAATGAACTGATAACTTCCTCTAATGTGGGGATTGTTATACCTTTCCCCTGGTATGGGAATGTAGCGCCATCATCTGCTGTCCAGGTGTACCCGGCATCCAATTTTTTCAACTCGGATAAAGTGTAATTGCAGATATAACCAGTACCGCCCGTTGTGTTATCCACCGTTGGGTCATGCCTTACTACCAAAACCCCGTCTGCTGTACTATGGATATCCATTTCCAGCACATCCACACCGAGTGCGACTGCATGTTCAAAGGCGAAGAGTGTGTTCGGCGGCCAGAGACCTTGTCCGCCCCGGTGAGCCATTACTAGAACATTATTATTGTTTAGGAATGGGTGGTCTGGGATGGGTTGGGAGCGACGTTTGAGCACAGTGTAAGTGGCTACACTCAATCCAAACAATCCCAGTAATGTTGTTGCACCTAATTTCATGGTAATTCTCCCGTGAAACGAAAAACGTGATGCGTAAGAGTATATTCACACATCACGTTTATTTTGCATTAGTTACCCTTATTCTAAGGGACGAACTTCCCGTTTTTGTAGAACAATTCGCCGTCTAAATAGATCTCTGAATCCTGTCGCATATCGCAGATCATATCCCAGTGGATGAGACTCCGGTTGAGACTGCCAGTTTCAGGGTAGCCCGCGCCAAGTGCCATATGGAATGTACCCCCGATCTTCTCGTCGAACAGAATGCTTTTCGTGAACTTGTCAATTTCAAAATTATTGCCGATAGCAAATTCGCCCAGATAACGTGCACCTGGATCAGTGTCCAACATCTTTAACAAAATATCCTGATTTTTCTCTGCCGTAGCCTTGATAACCTTGCCTTCTTCAAAGGTTAACGTAACACCTTCGACAATGACGCCTTCATACATTGCCGGATAGGTGTAATGCACCCAGCCGTTAGCCGAGTTTTCAATGGGTCCGGTGAAGATTTCCCCATCTGGCATATTGTTTTGACCGCAGGCGTTCTTAAATTTGCGACCTTTGATCGAGAGCGACAAATCGACGTTTGGTCCGCGCAGGACAACCTGGTCGTGACCTGTTACGCGTTCTATGAGTCGCTCTTGTTCCAGCTTCACCCCTTGCCAGTATGCAACTGGATCTGGTGTATTTTCATCGGCGTGGCAAGACCGGAAGAAGAAGTCTTGGTACTCTTCGAAACCCATCTCTGCCTCCATCGCGTAAGCGTTGGTGGGATAGAGTGTGCTCATCCAGCGCAACGAGCCTTCAGCTCCGCGCTTCATCTGAGTCGCGATCAGTGGAGCTAAACCATTATGGAAGCGGGTTACTCGTTCCGGATCCATGCTGCTGAACTGGCGTGTGTTGACTTCGGACCGGATTTTGATCAATACATCGAACTCCTCAAAGGCCATTTTGTGGAATAATGGAATAAAGTCGAGTTGTTCGTCGTTGGCGTGAGCCAGGTGAATTTCTTTCTGACCTGGAAAGTCTATCAAGATGTGTGGGTGTCCACCACGCTCCAAGATCAGTTCGTACAAGGCTCTCACGGCTGGTTCCGCTGCAGTTGTAGCGGTGATGGCGACCCGGTCGCCGGGGCTAACCCTGGTGGAATAATCGACTAGTATCTGGGCGAATTTATAGGCGCGAATGTCTTTCAAAATATTCTCCTGTGAACAAAATTGTGTCATTATATCATGCGGCCAAATTCCGCGCTATAATGGGCAATATTATCTGTAGTTCAGCTTTTCAAATTCATATATTACAAAGTTGATATTTATGAAACAAGTCCTTCAAAATCTCCGCAGTGGTGAAACCAAAGTTGTCGATATTCCCATACCAACACCTAAACCAGGTATGGCATTAGTCCGCACATCCGCCTCACTGGTATCGGCTGGCACAGAGCGTATGTTAGTTGAGTTCGCTGAGAAATCTTTGATCGGAAAAGCACGTTCCCGTCCGGACCTGGCACGCCAGGTGTTGGATAAAGCGCGGCGCGAGGGTTTGCTCACTACGGTAGAAGCCGCTTTCAACAGGCTGGACCAACCGATGCCGCTAGGATATTCCTCTGCTGGGACGGTCGTGGGGGTTGGTGAAGGTTTGACCGATTTTAAGGTTGGCCAGCGAGTTGTTTGTGCTGGGGGTGGTTACGCAGTGCACGCTGAGTATGCTCTGGTCCCGCGCAATTTGCTCGCTGAATTGCCCGATCATGTGGATGACGAATCAGCCGCTTTTGCCACGATAGGAGCTATTGCCCTGCATGGCTTTCGTCTAGCTCAGCCGCAATTGGGGGAGCGGGTTGTGGTAATCGGTCTGGGGTTGGTGGGATTATTGACGGTAGGTATCGCTAATGCTGCTGGTTGTCGCGTCCTGGGAATAGACCTGGATCCCCGCAGGGTAGAATTAGCCCAAGAAATGGGTGCCGAGGCAGTGAAGCGCGAGCAGGCCGAGGAGACTGCCCAAAGCTTCTCACAGGGTCATGGCTGTGACGCGGTGCTGATTTGCGCGGATACACCCTCGGCTGATCCGGTTGAGTTGGCAGGGAATATTGCCCGTGATCGCGCTCGCGTTGTCGCTGTTGGCGCGGTGGGTTTGGAGATCCCCCGCAAGGTCTACTATGAAAAAGAGCTGTCCTTTGTTAATTCGCGCTCTTATGGACCAGGTCGTTATGATCCGACCTACGAAGAAGGTGGACACGATTACCCCATCGGGTATGTACGTTGGACAGAGGGGCGTAACCTGGAAGCATTTGTGGATTTGTTGGACTCAGGACGGGTGGATGTACAACCTTTGATAACCCATCGCTTTCCCATCACGCAAGCTTCTGAAGCGTATGAACTGATCACTGGTAAGACGGAAGAACCATTTTTAGGCGTATTGTTAACCTATCCAGATGCACCTGGTGAACAAGACACGGGCGAAAGTCCCGGAGTAATAGCCAGATCTAACTTTGAACCTGAAGTATATTCACCTGTGTCCTGTAAGTTGGGGGTACTTGGGGCGGGAAATTTCGCCAATGCGGTTCTCTTACCAGTTTTAAAGAAAACCTCGGATGTCGAATTGATCAGTATTGCCTCAGGCTCGGGTCTGAACGCTCAACATGCCGCCCAGAAATTTGGTTTTCGTTATGTTGCGAGTGATGAAAGGCAGATTCTGGATGATCCGTCGATCAACACGGTTGCCATCCTGACACGTCATAATTTGCATGCAGCTCAAGTAGTGTCAGCCTTGGAAGCAGGAAAACACGTTTTTTGTGAGAAACCGTTAGCCCTTAATAAGCAGGAACTCGAGCAAATAAAGGGTGTTCTACAGGAATCGGTAGGAACAGCCGGGGATAGCGACCAATCCATAGCCCCTCCAATGTTAATGGTTGGTTTCAATCGGCGCTTTGCACCGATGGCTCAGAAACTATTTGCTTTTATCTCAGAACGTAAGGAACCCTTAGTGGCACATTATCGCGTAAACGCTGGTTTTTTACCCCTTGACCATTGGCTGCATGACCCAAGACAGGGAGGTGGGCGCATCATCGGTGAAGCATGTCACTTTGTGGATTTCCTGACCTTCCTGGTTGGCGCACCACCGAGCTCTGTACGAGCGCAGACCTTACCAGAACTGGGTCGCTACCATCAAGATAACGTTGTGATGACATTTGCCTTTCCAGATGGTTCCCTGGGTACAATAAGTTATTTAGCTAATGGCGATAAATCTTTCCCTAAGGAGCGGGTTGAGATTTTTGTTGGGGGGCGCGTTGGCGTGTTAGATGACTTTCGCTCATTGGAGTTGAATCATAATGGCAAGCGCCAGGTTGAACGTTCGCGTCTGCGACAGGATAAAGGACACCTGGCCGAGTGGGAAGCCTTTTCCGCTGCTCTCAAGGCCGGAAGCCCTCCGCCTATCCCTTACCAGCATCTCTTCGGTGTGACTCTGGCAACCTTCACCGCGGTCGAGGCTATGCAGAGTGGGGAGAGGGTAAACATCTCTGCTTGAGGTAGCTCATATCCTATATTCCTCCATCCTGACTCAAGAACTGGTATATCCTAGATGAGCCACATTTCGCGCATTCGTCTCGCTCTGAAAGCTCTACGTGAACTCGGTCCCAAGCAAGTAGGGCTTTACGCTTGGTACC
>DAOVXM010000320.1 GCA_030636125.1 Chloroflexota bacterium
CCCTATGTTTACGGATTAATTTGCCCAATACGCGTTTCGATTCCCATTATATATGAGGTTTAGTTGGATGGTTTGGCGATTAGTCGGGTCAAGGGGCAGCCCATAATGATTCGGCATACTACAAGGGCTGCGCGTGCCATACCGGAGAAGCTGTAAATGATTGGTTTGAGAGTCATCCCATGTGTGAGATACCATGAGATGTTTCAGTGGCGTTCCCGAAAACGCTCCATTAGGAGTTGAACAGCCGCTCCCAAAAGCTCTTGGTGAACAGCAACAGCGCCAGGCCTAATAAAAAGAAGGGGATGGTCTTGAGTGATAGCGATATCATAAAATTCATCTCGCTGATCGAAACGGGTTTGTTGTAGGTGATACTGGTTATGACCAATAGCGCACGACCTATTTCGAATATGGCGGTGAATAGACTTAGCAGCAGCAAGATCATGATCCAGCGCAGGGTTGCCTTGCTGGTGGGTATCTTCCCGATGATGGCGGGTATGGCGACGAGCAGCGCTGCGTCTATGGTTATCAGGTAGCCCATTGCGGCCATCGTGGATTGTCCTGCCTGTATGATCAGTGCCGGTGTGTCCATTGGTGTGCTATTCCTTTAGACCATGCTGCCCTTGGAAAAGGTAGCTTTGAGCCGCAAAGCGAGCTTTACCTATCCGGTAAGCCATTATCAAAACAGTAGTACAGCTTTTGGTAGGGTTGCCTGAACTCGATCACATCCTCCACCACGCTTGATGGCGTTTCCTTTTCAATCAAGATGCGCGCCATAAAATCCGCGATCGTCTCCATTTGCTCCTCACGCATTCCCAAGCGGGTAGCTTCGATTGTACCCATACGCAATCCGCTCGGGCGATCCCAGTGCTCCGGTCGATCAGTCGGGATCAAGTTCTTATTTGTGATTATGTTGGCTTGAGCCAACAACTGGGCAACCGCGATACCTCCTCCAAACTGCCCAACATCGGCGATCACTTGTTGGGTACGGGTATAGCCTTTGTGCGCTCCTAATATGGGAATGCCGCGCTGGTGTAGTGCCGCGCCTAGCGCTTGCGCATTGCGGACAATCTGCCCCATATAGGCCTTGCCAAATTCTAGCATTTCAGCTGCCGACACAGCCAATGCGGCGACCCGATTGACCTGGTGTGTCGCCACCAAAACAGGAAATATGGCATTTGTGATGGGCATAGTCAATTCGGGGTCATTCCAGACGATAATACCACTCTGCGGGCCACTGAAGGTCTTGCCAGCCGACCCAGTCATCACGGCAGCCCCCTCTGCGAGAGCATCCTGAAAGTGACCGGCGGCCACCAGACCAAGTTGGTGCGCCCCATCAAAATAAATATAGCCTCCCCACTCAGCGATGATCTCTCGCATATCCTGGATTGGAAAGGGGAAAAGCGTCATCGAGAGACCCAGCGAGACGACCTTGGGGCGGACCAGGGGAGCCACCTTGCGGAAGAGGTCCAAGTCGACTTCAAGCTCAACCGGGTCGAATGGCACGTCAACGATCTTTAAGCCGCGCACTCCGGCAGGTCCATCAAATAGATTGCTGGAGTGGCCACCAAAGGGCTGAGTAACGCTCATAATCACGTCGCCGGGTTGAGCCAGAGCTGTGTAGACCGCCATATTACCAATCATGCTCCCCATTAGACGGTGATCTGCGTAGCGTGCCTGGAAAACCTCCTTCAGCAACTCCATACATAATGCCTCAATTTCATCAATGTATTGCGTGCCAGCAAACCAGCGATTGAGTGAACCGATATGCCCTTCGGCAGCGCGTATACCCACTTCAGCCGATAAAAGCGCTCGAACGGTCGGGCTGGTGGGTGCTTCAGGGGCTAGTAGGTTGATACAGCGCTTGCCGCGCCACTCCTCGTTGCGCCCTACGGCGCTAAGCACCAACTCTTCCATCTCTTTAGCTGAAGTGCACGCATCCAGCATAGACCGTGCTTGCGCTAGAATCTTAGGATCGTGTACTTCAAAGTTAGCCTTCTTGATTTTTTCCGTCATTGCAGGTAACCTCCGCTGTGTCATTCCACAGGCTTTCCAATAAACCTGGGTACAGCCCCTTTCATTATCCTGTTTTATTTCTTCTCCGGCATCTCTGCGATACACTCGATCTCAACCAGGGCATCCAGCGGGTTATATTTAACTGCTATGGTGGTGAGTGCCGGCGTCTGGCCAGAACAGAAGACCAGCTCCCCCACTTTAATGGCGTGACAGTATGGACCGATCGCCTGCGGCGGTTATTCTACCCCTGCCATAAAGGCCAGACCAACCGTGCCAGGACCCAGGTGAACGCCAACTGCCGGGCTCACCTCAGCGATCGAGGTTTCCACCAGTTTGATCCTGGAACCTGCCATTTCGAGTAATTCTTTTGCTACTGCTTGTGCGTTGGCGTGCACGGCAGCCAGGTGCACCGGGGAACGGTCTCTGATGCGCTCCTCAAGCAACTCGACCAACCGGTTGAGCGCTCTGCGGCGGGTACGCACGCGTTCCAGGCCTAAAAACTCGCCATTGGCCACCTCCAAAACCGGCTTAAAATTTAATGCAGTTCCCAAGAAACGTTGGGCACTGCCAATTCGTCCTCCCCGGTGTAAAAATTCCAGAGTGTCCACCATGAGAAGTATGCCGATATTATCGAGTGCATTCAATGCTATTTCTTTGCACTTGGCCAGGCTGGCGCCCGCTGCGGCAGCTCGCGCTGCTTTTAAAATCGGCCAGCCTGCGCCCATTGAGCCGGTGAGCGAGTCGACGACCTCGATATTCTCATTTGGCAGCATTACCCGTGCCTGCTCTGCGGAAGCGAATGTACCGGAGAGTTTGTGGGATATAAAAATCCCCAGGATGTCATAACCTTTTGCCAACAACTCCTCGAAAACTTCTTTCACCGCGAGGGGAGATGGCTGGGAGGTGCTTGGCATTTCCTTGGCAGTTTTTAAGCGGGTATAAAATTCCTTGGGTTGGATGTCAACACCATCCCTCAATTCCTCACCAGACCAGATGATCGTCATCGGTACAACATGAATAGAATATGTTTGCAGATATTCTTCGGGAAGATAGGTTGTACTATCGATGACTAGGGCAACTTTTGCCATGTTCTCCCGCTCCTTAACAATCGCTAAAAACATCCGAACCTATTGCGGAAGATACTCTTCTTCCTCTTTCAAATGTTGCACAAGGCTTTCGGCCAAAGGTGCATTCTCAGCGCGTTCTAACCAGTATGAATTGATGGTTGCATCGATCTGTTCAGTTTAAATGATGATAGACCCAAACACATCCCGTGTCAACTTTTAAGTTGTCGTTATTGGCTCTTTGGGCTTACTGTGGTAAGGACCTATAAGGAGAGGGTCTTGGCGATCGTAAGCTCGCCAAGACCCTCTTCCCTTCTTGAATGACTTGCTGAAGCCGATGAATGTTTTACGGGGCAGCTTCATGATGTGGACGAATTGCTATGTGTCAATCATCAGCTATCTTTAATTCGAATCCACTAATTCCAATTGTGAGCAGCCAATAAATATCACTTACTTGCTTCCCATGTCCCTTGTGATGGTGTAACAAGAAGCGTGCTCCCACACATCGACACCGAGTAATCGCCTAAAGCATGCGTCTGGGTGTCGAACGTTCCGTTGATCACTTTCGTGACACCAAAAATGGGATGCTGCTCAACGTAGGTGAATTCATTGTTGGTAATATCTAAACACGTTGACAATTTAATTTGACAAGAACCAGCACCGAAAGGGACGGTGATTCCGAAGTTGCACACTTGTTGTTCCTCGGTGACATCGAAGGAGACGGAGGGTGTACCCGTGTAGTGACCGGGTTCGGGGCCGCTCGACGTAACGCTCACGAGAACCGTTTCTGTGTTGCTCCAGCTGCTGGTACCGTATGTGTTCGATGCGTTAACCCGGTAATAGTAGGTTCCAACAGGATTACCAGTGACAGCACTGGAATTATTGGGACCGGAGTAGGCTGTTGTCGCACCGGCGAAAGTGGGATTTGAGGCTTCTTGTAGCGTATAAGTTGTTGCACCACTGGATGTGCTCCAATTCACGGTATAGTTGCCATCTCCGTCGATGTTGTCAATTGGGCTCAGTGTTGGCGCAGCAGGAGCCGTCCCCATTCCAATATGATCCTTCAGAGCCAGGGGAAGATAGATATTACTGCCGCTGGTGACGGTCACGTTTAAGGTATCGGTATCGATCAGGCTGCCGGTGTCCTGAACTTGAATATCAACGTTGGTAGATCCGGTCCAGACCCCGTCTGGGTTTATGTCGATGTAACGATTGGAGTCGATGGTTACGCCGGCGCTGACGGCTGGCGTGTTACTAATAGAAAAGATCAGGTCCGTGTCAATATC
>DAOVXM010000176.1 GCA_030636125.1 Chloroflexota bacterium
ACACTGTCATCTTCTGCATTGGAGACACGGTAGATGGGACATTTGGTTTGCCTGTACAGTGGAATGAATATATTAAAAGCACCTCCCCGAAATTCCCGCTAGAAGAAACTTCTTACGAGGTTTATGACCCAGAAACTCAAAGAGAGATTGAGGGTATATTCGTGGCTGGGTGGTCCCGAGAGGCCAGTAGCGGTTTGGTTGGAATTGCGCGCAAGGATGGCGAACGGGGAGCAAAAGCGGTCTTCCAATACCTGCAGACGCACCAACCAGTGGAGAATGTAGCTAAGATTTTAGAAAAATTACAAAAGGATCTGCAAGATATCGAAAAACCGGTAATCACCAAGGAGAATATTCAACGCCTGGAAATTGCCGAGCAAGCTGAGGCGAAGCGTTTGGATCTGGAAGAATTCAAGTTTGGCACGAATGAAGAAATGCTAGCAGCGATGGGCAAAACATAAACAGGCTCCATCAGTCCACTCAATAACATAAAAGAGTTCACAGAACCTTCGGTCAGTAACCGGGGGTTCTGAATTTTTTTTAGTTATTCTTTTTTTCGTGGATAGGGGATAATCATCAAAAAACCCACTAATATCACAGCTTCTCCGATCATAACACCGACAGCCTGCCATGGCCCAAAATAAGGGATATTGGGAAAAGTATGGTTCCCTAATCCAAATACATCAGCCATACCGGTGGCTACGGCAATCACATAACCAGTGGCCACCAGCCGTAAGCCAAAATCAGCCGCGATCGATTTTTCTTCTCCATTCCACAGTGCGTTGAGCGTGATGAATCCCCCGATACAAATCGTTGCCAATCCAACCAGGAACACCGCAATTTGGATAAAGCCGGTCACCGGACTACGGTCAAGGCCGAATATCGCTGGATTTGCCCCTAAAATATAAATAAAAAGCCCTACAATCGTAAAAATTATCCCCACTCGAATGCGCAAATGATTGTTTCCATTCATACTCTTCGTCTCATTCATAAGCTCTCCGGGAGGGTACGCCGCAGAAGAGAAATCCAGTTCTCCCCAAAGATTGCGGCGATATCACTATCCGTATAACCATACTCAGATAGGAGCGGACTTAGGTTTTGTAAGTCCGCGATGGTGTCAATCCCAGTCGGAACAGATTGTAGACCAAAGCCCCCGTCGAAATCACTACCCAGACCGACATGGTAGGCGTCACCAGCTATCTGGCAAATATAATCAATTTGGGAAACTACATCCTGTAAAGTGACTTCTTCCCGCCGATCTCCCCGCTTCCAACCTGCCAGCAAGAAGTCATTCAAAGGTATAACACCAATCACTCCATCCCGTTCGATGATACCATGTATGACTCTATCTGTAAGATGTCGATTACTGTCAGAGCCTCTTAGTAACGCCTTGGCATTACCATGTGATACCAGAATCGAGCCAGGGTAATGGTCCAAAGCTTGTAAGGCTGCTTTTTCATCCATATGACTGATATCAAGGCCGAATCCAAGCTCAGCCATACCCTCTAATAATTCAAAACCTTCAGATGTCAGTGGACCTGGCTCCTTAGTGCCACCACAAAAGCGAGTGCCAGCCCAGGCAGGGCCGATCAAACGAACACCTGCATGCCACCATTCTTCTAACTCGACCGGTTCGTTGATGCTTTCTGCACCCTCCATTAAAAGGACAAGTCCAATAGGATGTTCTTCAACAAACTCCTGTTGCCAGTGATCGAGGAGATTGACTAAATCGACCTGGTTCTGGATCAGGCAAAACTTATCTGGGAGTTCCTCTACCAATCGGTGATAAACGTCAAGCTGAGTGAGATGTAAATTCCGGGCTTGGGCAGTATTCGTGTAACATTGGGTATCCCAGGCTCTATCTCGACGGCGTTCCGGTGCAGCGAACAAAGTAGTGAATACAACTGCGACCTGACCACGTTGGTACTCAGGCCACCCTAACAGGGTATCACCATTATGGATTGGTGCTTCTCCGCCCTGTTCTCGAAGGCGAGTTTCTGCAACGGACAACGTGTAATCACGTTGAAAGGTGAGCATGTTCCAGGCAATATCTTCGTGTGCGTCGACAATCAACATAACAGGGAATAAAAAATCAATTTGAATAATACTCAATTAAATGCAGGAGTTACCCATTGATCAATCGAGTTGCAATTTGCCGGTCAATTTTACCCATAGGGTAATTTTGTAATTCATCTGTGGCGATCCAGCGAATATCCCTGACCTGCAGAGCAAGAGGTTCGTCTCCACTGCCCATCGTGCAAGCAAAGGCATGTAAAGTGACACGAAAGTGCGTATACGCATGGCGGTACACACCCAAAGAGCCACTGATGCGAACATCCACGTCCAGTTCCTCACGTATCTCCCGTTGCAAGCAGGATACCAGGGCCTCGCCTGGTTTTATTTTGCCTCCAGGGAACTCCCACAAACCACCTAAGAGACCATCTAAGGGACGTTGGGCGATAAGCACTTTCCCATTCCGCTGAATGACAGCTGCAGTAACAGTATAATGTGGAATCTTTGGCTTGGTATTAGTTACTGGTCGCTCCAAAACGACGCCTTTAGCATACGCCTGGCACATGTTATGCAGTGGGCATTGTGAGCAATTGGGATTGCGCGGCGTGCAAATAGTTGCTCCCAAATCCATTAGCGCTTGGTTGTAATCTCCAGCCTTACCCACAGGTAGGTACCTCACAGCTAGCTCCCTTAAGCGACTCTCGCTTTCCGGAGTCCCTATAGGCTCTGTTATATCGAATAAACGCGCCAGCACTCTACGGATATTGCCATCTAACGCCGCTTCATCTAAACCATATGCAATTGAGGCAATTGCACCTGCAGTGTAATGTCCGATACCAGGCAGTTCGCGCAATAAATTCACATCGGCAGGTAGACTCCCATCATATTCAGACATCACAATCTGGGCGGCGCGATGCAAATAACGAGCGCGACGGTAATATCCCAACCCCTCCCATAACATAAGCACATCTTGCTCAGAAGCTTGGGCTAATGCAGCAATGGTCGGAAAGCGCTTCATCCAAGACGCGTAATATGGAATTACTGTCTCCACCCGGGTTTGTTGAAGCATAATCTCAGAGACCCACACTGTATATGGATCATCTATTTCACGCCAGGGTAAGGCGCGTTTATTTTGTCCATACCAGTTAAGGAGATGCTGGGCGAGTAAATTGGATACCATTAAAATTATGTGGTCTCATGAAAAGAGATAATAATGACCTTCTACAAACATCTCTCAGACCACGGAAAATACCAAAACGAATAATATCATAACTGGAAACCGGTACGAGCCGATACAACTTTATATTTTAAATCCTCAACATAATCCAATAATTGCTGGGTTATCTTCTCCCAATCGGAAGAGGCAAGCACTTCTTCTAAATTTGCCATACTAGACGATTGAACAATCGCTAATATTTGGGGTTGGTCACCATACATCGTGAACCATGCATCACTCGGTTCTAGACCCAAGTGCTGCATACCTGGAATTAGGTCTCTGACCACGAATTCAAAATATTCCTGCTCACGACCAGGAAGAATATCCCATGTCATCAATAGTTTCACCGCCATGCAGCTCGCTCCTATTTATGAGTGTTTGTAAGTCAGCACTACCACTCTGGTTTCCACGGGTACTGCAGAGCGACTAATCTTCAACGACTTTTGTGGCTCTACCTTCCCCAATCCCATCTCTTTGAGGAACTTGCTCAAAGGGGAAAGTTCAACCTCACTGTCTGGAGTATCATAGTGCATGGGGATTACGATACCTGGCTCCAGCAAGCTGACAACCTCTGCAGCTTTGGCTGCATTCAACCCCCCTCCTCCTCCAACAGGCACAAGCGCAATATTTACTGTTCCCAATGCCTCAATCCCCGTCTGGCTTGGTACTTTATTCAAGTCACCTAGATGGGCAACAGTGACCCCGTTATAATCAAAAACATATAGGGTGTTGCGTCGTGCATTAGCATCCCTTTTGCCGTGACCATTGGTCACTACACCAGTGATAAACACACCCCCAATTTCATATTCGCCCGGGCTAGTGAGCGTATGTTTTTTTTCCTTCACAACAGATACATAATTATGTCCTGCAGCATCGTGACTTACCGTAACGATATCACCTTTCAATTTCAAAGGCTGGTAGCCGATCATAGCATGGTCAAATGGATCGGTGACCACGCTTGCCATACCACGCTCAATGAGCCTGAAACATGAATGTCCATACCAAATAATTTCCATTAAGCCTCCTAAAAACATTCTGATTATACATCATTGCGAGTAATAAGTTAAAATAACAATATCCTACTCAAGGGATTAGTCTTGAAGAGGCACAACCCTACAACATGAATTTACCTCAAACCCTTTCGAGATAATAAGTTCAAGTAGTTTCACTGGAGGAAACCAATAAATATGACTACACCAATTCAATTTGAAGCTCATTCAAGTTATGTACTTGGATTGATATTCAGCCTTGATAGCCAAACGTTAGTTTCGGCCAGTATGGACAATATGGTTAAAGTGTGGTCGGTTCAGGGTTGGAATTTATTGCGCGAATTCGAGGGCCACGCCAACAGTGTTAATGGCATCTCTCTCTCCCCCGACGGAAAGACGTTAGCAACTGGCTCATCAGATCAAACCGTAAAATTGTGGTCCTTTAAAGATGGTAAATTACTTCACACTTTACAAGACCGCAAAAAAGTTGTATCTGCGCTACAGATTTCTCCGGATGGGAAGTTGGTTGGCGCAGGCTCGTATGGTGGTCGGGTAATGATTTGGAACTTATCGGGTGAACCAGTTGTAGGCATCAAGGTAGGTAATAAAAACCTGGCATCAATTGCCTTCTCTCTGGACAGTAAAACATTGGCCACTTCCGGGCTGGGTGATGATATTACTCTTTGGTCCTTGCCATCGGGTGAAAAGATCCTGACTTTATCTGGACACAAAATAGCCGTGGGATCACTTACCTTTATAAACCAGGGACGCTACCTTGTTTCAAAGGGGTACGAGGGGACGATCAAGTTTTGGGATACAGAAAACTGGGAAGAAACTCGAACGATATCGCCGGATATGGATAGAATCCGTGGGCTGACTATCTCCCCCGATGAAAAAACCATAGCCCTCAGCATGGAGGGCAAAGTTCAGCTAAGGTCAGCGAGCGATTGGTCATTACAATCAGAATTGCCCATCAGCACAAAGGTCGTAAATGGAATGGCATTCTCTCCAGATGGGCGTTGGTTTGCAGCAGGCGCTGCAGATAGGAAGATCCGTATTTGGGAACAACCTCTAGCTTAAAACCAAAGCTAACCCCAGGGGCACAGATCAAGCAGGTCGGTCGTGAGACATGGCGCTTGGAGATTCCTGCTGGCCCAGGTGCTGGCTATCGCCTAGCTCAATTGGACGATTACACATCTTTAAGCCGCAGCACCTTTCCCTGGAAGCCTCCGTTAATCATGGAAGTTCGTGTTCGTGCATCTAGCCAAACTATTCCTGGGACATGGGGATTTGGTCTGTGGAACGACCCTTTCAGCCTTTCATTGGGATTTGGAGGCGGCACACGCCAGGTACCTGCTTTACCTAACGCCGCCTGGTTTTTCTTCGCTTCGCCCCCAAACTACCTCTCCTTGCGAGATGATTTGCCTGCAGTTGGCAGCCTGGCAGCTACTTTCCAGTCTAGACACTGGCCTACACCTTTATTAATGTTGGGTGCAGTAACTTTACCTCTGCTCGTTATGCCGCCTTTGGCGCGTCTAATGCGGCGATTGGGTAAGTGCTTTGTGCGGCAAGATGCAAAGAGTCTCCCCCTCAATGTAACAGAATGGCATACCTATCATCTCGTGTGGGAAGTCGATCAAGTATCATTCACGATAAATGGTGAGCACATGCTAGGCTCTAATATCGCTCCTTACGCCCCACTTGGATTGGTCATTTGGGTCGACAATCAGTACGCATCATTGCCCCCCACCGGTCGATTGGGTTATGGCACACTGCCCAATCCTATCCCAAGCTGGCTAGAAATCGGGAATCTCAAAATAAACGGAAAGGAGTTAACCATTGATAAATAAAGTAAACCTCCTG
>DAOVXM010000017.1 GCA_030636125.1 Chloroflexota bacterium
AGGATTGTGGGGGGTAGGCCTGGGTCGAGTTCCAGGCCTACCATGGTCGATTACCTTCTTATCTAGTGTTGCGCGGCGAAAGTGGCTCGATAGTTTGGTAACAATGGCGCAACACTTTAAGCAGTTGGGCAGGAGACAACAGAAACCACCGATGCATTTAGGCCCAACTGCACTAGCCGGTTGATTTTACGGCGCTAGGCAGACATCGTGCAGGTTGATGCGGCTGTCCGAGGCTGGTTCCCAGTTCTGCACCCGCTCCGAAGCTGCTTCGGCTTCTTCGGGCAGGATCAAGAAGACGGCAGGGGCCTCTTCGTAAACGATTTCTTGGGCTTCATCATAGATGGTTTGCCGCTCGGCGGTATCGGGGGTGGTCTCACCCATCTTTATTAGCTCGTTTACATGTTCATTATCGTAGCCCGAAAAGTTACCTCGTCCATAAGAAGAACCTTCTTCAAAGCCATGCCACTTAGCCTCAAAATGACCGACTGGATCGAAGGCGGAGTCACCCCAGTCATCAAGGTAAGCTATACGTTCGCCCGCTAGTAATTGAGGCTTAACAACCCCGTACTCCCATAAACGCACGCTGGGATCGATGCCAATGGCGCGGAACTGGCCCGCCACGGCTTCGGTCAGCGTGCGCAGCGATTCAGTGGTGTCGAGAGTGAACGAAAACGGCTGGCCGTTTTTATCCAGTATGCCGTCCTCATTCGTATCTGTCCAGCCCGCTTCTGCCAGCAAGGCAAGCGCTTTGTCAGGATCGTAGGGATATGGCTCCAGGCTCTTATTGACGAAATTGTTGAATGGTGACAGAGGGCCAGGAAGCGCCACCGCGCGACCGCCGTAGATTTCGTCGATGATCAGTTGTTTGTCCACTGCGTAATTCATAGCCTGGCGGACGCGCACGTCATCGAATGGCGCTTTATTGACGTTCATCTCCATCCATTTAGGTCGCGTACCTGGCGCGGTCTTGACCTGGATGCCTGGTGTTTGCGCCAGGGTGTCCACGAGCTCAGGCGGTACCGATTGGATGATGTCAACCTCTCCGGCCAGTAAGGCCGCAACGCGGGTTGAAGCCTCCGGGATCGTGCGGAAGATTACGGTCGATACGCAGGCTGGCCCCACCTGTCCGAGGTCCGGTGCACCTCCATAGTAGTCATCATAGCGTTCCATGACTACCTCAACCAAGCCGGGTTGGGCGGAGACGAATTTGAATGGGCCGGTACCAATTGGGTTATTGATGAAGCCCTCCGTGCCGACTTCCTCCAAATAGCCCTTGGGAACGATTTGTTGGTGGACGATCATTTGAAAGGCTGGCGGCCAGGCCGCGCTGAAGTGCATCACCACTGTGTTGTCATCCACCTTTTCGATTGATTCCAGTGGGGCGATGAGGCCCTTGCGTGGGGAGGTATGCGGTTCGGGGAATTCGATCATGTTATCCATGATGACGCGCTCGAAGGTATAGACTACATCGTCTGCGGTCATCGCGGTCCCATCGTGAAACATCACACCTTCACGTAGCTTGATTTCAAGAGTCTGTTCATCCAGCCAATTCATTTCCTCAGCTATCTCTGGGTGGACGCCGCTGCGGTTATCGCGGGTGACCAGGCCGTCGAACATGTTGCGGAGCACCGTCTCTGCTTCGCGGCTGCGGTGGTCAGCGGGGTCCAAGGCTATTGGCGCGCTAGCCATGCCAACGATCAATGTTTGCCTGCCTGGCTCAGGTGTCGGGGTGATGATTTTCTCAACCTCGACCACCTCAGTGACAACCACCTCTTTCTCGACCTCGACGATTTCGGTGACGATGATCTCTTCCGTGATCGTTTCAGGCGTCGGCTGGGCACAAGCTGCCATGATAACGGCCATAACCAGCAGGCCGATCAAAGTTATATTAGTTATTCGGGACATTTACATCCTCCTTATTTAGGGTTCTAAGTCGATTGATCATGGTTAATCGGGTCAACAGCTTATGTGGTCAGTTTTCTCACACCTCCTTTCCGATAATAGGTTTTGGCCTATCTTAGATCGCCTTGGGCTGCCTCCATCTAGAAGTACTAATAGGGTACCATAGATATGTAATTTCTATGTTGGTCATTTCGGACCCTTAGGCCGGCTGGGTAATTTCAAGCGGGACTAACTCGCGCTTCATTATCCGCAGCCCTTGCTCCGGGTAAACCCTGCCATATAGCCCGCCAAGTACGCTGACCAGGTATTTGGCGTCTAAAATGACCTTGCCCTGGGGGCGTAAAACACTCATTTGTTCTGGTTGGTATAAAGCACCCCTGGCGATGGTCGCTAAATCATCCAGGTATCCGGGCTCCTGATCCCGGCATTTATGGTAGATTGTGCCGCCGATCAATAGCAGCGTCACCGGTTGGTTGAAGTAATTTACACCGAATTGCAAGAAATAGGTTTCCGTCTCGTCGACATGGCCGACGTGCTTACTGGTGGCGACGGTCATGATCTCTTTTGCCAGGAATGAAGCGGCTCCGTTCTCCAGCGTGGATTGGGGCGTCCGGTGCGGGTTCTGGCTGGTCCAGCTTAAGTATTCATCCAAGGCCAATTCGCTACTCCCATTTTTTCGAATCACGAAACTTCGGAAATGATCTCCTCCAGGAGCGAACTCATCCGGGAAGCGCTCCGTAAGATAGCGATTTAAGTCGCGTGCCATGCTGCCATCTTGAAAACGCTCTAGTTCTTTCAGATTTTCGGCGTTGTAGCTCAAGCCATATTTACCTTCTACCCTGCGGTAGACTAAAGGTACGTTGGGGGTTTTTAGGATGGTGCGTTTTACTTTGCGTTGGGCGTCGTCGCCAGCGAAGGTGTAAAGAGGATTATCGCTTACGTTGGAGTAGAAATCTGTCGTAGCCCCACCGATATCTAATGCCATGATGTCTCCTAACCCCTCTTCATCCCCATAACCGTTAGCCAGCAGGTTTATACCCCTGAAGGCAGCCCGCGGGGTGGGGATAAAAGGAGCGCTCATATATTCCTCGACGACGTCGAAACCCTTACCGCGTATGATCACCGTCTGGAAGAGGCGTCGGATGGTTTCGTTGACGACTTCGATATGGAACTCATTGATTTCAGGCATTACATTGGATGTGATGTGAATATCAACATCGCGGTAGCAGAAGATATTATCTATCCGCTCGCGGATATCCTGGTTGCCGGCGTAGATAACAGGTACGCCATAATCCGTGTAGGTTGCGTATTGTGATGCTCTAGCCAGGAAGCGGGCGTTGTGGAGTTGGGAATACGAGTCCCCCCCGTTATCGGTGCCACCTGCCAGCAGGATGATCTCGGGTTGGTCCACCTCATAGATTTTGCGTGACTGTTCCAGTGTTAGCATGCCATAATACGACCCAACCAGCTTGGCGCCGGCTGTGAGGGCAGCCAGTTCGGTGGCAAAACCCGATTCCTCTTTTACCAAGGCGACGGTCACGACTTTAAGACCACCTTTAGCGCTTGAGCAAGGCAAGCGCACGGCGAACTCGCTCATCTTACGTGCCAATGGCTTCCAACCACCACTTTCACGGCATTCATCTAGAACTCCCAGCCCATCCGCCAGTCCAATGCGGATGTCATCGACGGTGGTAGGTTTATAGCGCAGTTCGAAGGTCTCCTTTTTGGTATCGAAAATGCCGACTTTGGTGAATGTGCTGCCGAAGTCCACAACCAGGATCTTTTCGTCTGCCAGCCCAGTAACGCCGATTTCCTTACGAAATTGGCTGACTGTTTCTTCGTCTACCTGTTCGACTTCAGCGTCTTCAGTGATGAAGGTGGCCTCATCCGCGCGGGTGACATCTTTATAGAAATACCAGGGATATCTATTGCGCACCAGATCCACCCGCCCAAATTCGCTATACACGCGAATACCGTTCCACTCATCAATGCGGCACATACCATCGACTATTTTAATTCGGCAAGCGCCTGCCATCTCATAGCGCCGGTCCACTACCGTGATATGCGGTCCTTGGTACAGGCCAATTTGCAAGGCCAGATCCAAGGTATCCGCAGCGATCAAACCACAGATTCCAGTAGGATAGTTGGCTTCATCGATCAGACTGAGCAGCATGCTCTCGTAATTCTTTTCCGCGTTCTCACTGGGTTCATGCGCCCACTCCCAGAAGTTTTCTGGCCGGATAGGACCATCGTATCCACCTAAAATTGCCCCATGCAGCAGGTTGTACATGGCGGTTTGCTTCAGCTCCTTGATACGAGCCTTAACAACCGGTTCATCCCAGATGTGGGGTACATCGCCTTTGGCGAAATCCCAGCAAACTTGTTTGACGATTTCGCAAGATTCGATAATGTCATCGGCGCTGGCTTCGTGATGAGCCTCGGAATGGGTTACCACATGCAGGATGTCCGGCTCCATATAGAGTTGGGTGTAGACACCAAAAGCCAGATGGCCCTTGGCCTGGTTCAGGTTGGGTGGGAAACTGGGCAAACCAGAGCGGGTCTGGCGGTGGATGCGGAAGTCGAAGTGGCGGCACAGCGGCTCGGCAAGTTCGTAAGCTGCCTTCATCTTCGCCAGGTCGTCCAGGGCGGAGATCTCGGGCGGCAGTTCAAACATCATCTGCATCACGTAGTTTTTGATACCCTTCTTCAGAGCTATGACAGCACACAGGACATGGTCGGTGACCTGCATATCATCTGTGGCATAGCGCAAGCCCCACTGGTGTGGGTCGTTGATCTCCAGAGGTTTGCCTTGTTCCGCCCAATACTCGATAGTGCGGAAGTGCTCGTCAAAACCATCGCGAATGCTGATGGGACCACGCCCGTCCAGTTCATTGTAGAAGAAGATAGGCACTGCCGGGAAGCAGATGTTCAGGTGCTCTTCCCACAGGGTGGCCAAAGCCACCAGTTCGTCGGTGCCAGTATAAATACGCGCCATGGGATGGTTGCCGCGTTGTGTGGCAGCTTTCAGGCGCTGAAGGTCTTCAATGGTACGGATCGGCGCACCGCCCTGACCGGCCAAATATTTGTCTGGGTCTTCTTCGCCACGGATAAATTTGGCAAGCAGTTCCTGCGAAGTCTGGTCAGGGGCTAGAGAGACAATCTCTAGCGCACTCGCATCGGCCAATTTTTCAATCGCTTCGATAGTGGGTTCGATCGTATCTGCCGCGATGCCGATATGGGCTCGGAAAATGGGCCGGTTTTCGCGTTCTCGGACCTGGCGGATGCGTTCAGCCAGATAATCAGACCAGGGGATTTCTTTGCGTACGTGCTTGGTGGGTTGGCGGCGAGCGAAATCTTCCAATTCTTCCATGGTGACGAAATCGTCCACGACCATCTCGAAAAAGCCCTGGAACTCATCTTTGTCTTTGAATTCTTTAGCGATCGCGTCTAGATCATAGTGCTTTTCTTCCTCGCGGATAAAGCGGTCTTCCTCCAGAGGCAAGCCGGTCATCGCCCGTACCAGGTTCGCTGCGGGTCGCAGTCCGCCATATGAATATCGAATACCGCTCTCCCGTGGGTGTAAGCCGTAGGATGTGGCCGTTTCGACGAATTCGGCGATCAGTTTATCTACATGTAAGTCGCCCAGGCGCATTGAGACGCCTACGACTTCGGGGCGTGCTTCCCTGATTTTATTTATCACTTCCTGGATAGGCACTGCGGGTCCCAGCTTGACTGATACGTAGCCCAGGTCAAGGTCCTGCATCCAGTCGGCGAAGGTCTCAACACCTAGGTTGTGAACGCATTTGCCAATGGCACCCACCATAACACGGCGTTTATGATCTGGGTCTTGGGATTTATCCTTGGATACATCTGTTTTGGGGGACATAAAGTATTTCTCCTAACCTTGATAATCCATGGCCTTTAGCATATTTTCTAATTTTAGGAAACCATATCGTTGCGGGGCGCGGGAGTCTTTTACATCCCGGCCGCGTAGTTTTCTGTCGACCAGGTATTCCTTATCCAAACGGTCCTGGGCCCAATTGATCACCTTACCCATGATGGGAGTGGGGACATCAGCCAGCTCAGCGATGCCGCGCGTGGCGAGCAACCCGTTGGGCACATCTTCTGATAAGTAACGCGCCTGGAATTCCGGCACCAAGCCTCCATCCTCAGTGCGCATGGGGACGGTGAGTCCCGCATAGCTCCGGTTTGTGACGAAGGAAGTTTGCAGCGAAGAAGGGTCCGTAATGTCATCTGCGTAAGAACGATATAACCATTCATCGAGCGGCCGTACAGCCGAGAGGTCTATGTCAGGAAAGCGCGCCTCAAGATCGAAGCGTAGAGTCTGGATTTCATCGCTCAATTTTTGCAGGAGGCTGGCGGTGGTCCCGTCAATACCTTGATAAAATGGCGGAGCTTCTTCGAAGGGTTGTCCATCCCAGTCGTGAAATTGCCCATACATTACGCCCGGGTGGATGATCTGGCCTGTTCCTGCCAGGGTAAGGCTCAGGAAATTCCCAATTGGTTCCATAGATACTCCCAGTTGGTCACCCAAGAATGAAGCCGTTGTCCTTGACTGGTCTGCGGGGTAGGATGCCAGGTCCACACTTGCCTTGGAGCCCAGGATGGTGACTTCCTGTCCATAATGTTTTATACGGCAAGCCCAAGGCAGGGTCTGCAAGCCAAATATGGTCACTTTGTTGGCCTTTTGTTTCAAAACATCCTTGGCGCACAAGTCAAAGCAGCCGCGCGCTGCCAAAGCGCCTACCAGGGCTCCTTCCTCCAGGAAGGGCGCAATTTCTCTGAGAATGAACTCGTGAGCAAAGGCTGGCAGGGCTAAAAGCACCATTTGAGAACCAGGGATCACCTCAGCCGGGTCCGAGCTAACTTTCCGCGGATGACCGACCATGGAACCGTCTGGACTGGTAACGGTAATCCCACCTCCAGCAACCCCCTTCTGCCAGCGCTGGGCTTCGTCGCCGAAAGATGCGTACACATTTACCTGGTGTTCCTTTCGAGCTCCGAGAATGCCAGCTGAGGTGTGCGCGGCGTTACCCCCGCCGCAAACTGTGATTTGCATTTTTCCTCCTTTGGAGATTGTACGCGACTTTAGGTAGCAATATTTCCTGGATAGAGAATTTCATCGTTGCTCAGGGGTGACAGGAGAGTATCGCGGTTTTTTTGGGATTCCTCATTGTATTGAACAGTTACTTGAACTATACATCAAAATTTCAAAACACGCAATTTTTTTCATGGCTCTTTGGGGTTTACTGTGGTGAGGTACTGGCAGCGGGGTATTTCCGGGCGAATCCCTGCTAAAACCCTACACCGTCTCCTTTCATGGAAGTTCTCAGAGAACCTTTTTCGCGATTATGATATACTTTTTTAAGTCCTACGTTGTTTTGGGTAAATTCATCCATAACGGGTATTGATCCCCAACGGGCAACTTACCTGGAATGCAGCATCGGTAATTGGTAACCGGTATTGTAATATTTTTATCTAACTCTTTGGTTTATGCAATCGGCGGAAAGTAATTTGAAATAAACCGAAACCTTCATCCGCCGATTGCTGCAACCTCCGGATTGCATGTGATAGGCGGTTTTGTGATCAGTTTTATTCCTAAATTTATACAGCCAATCACATACCTGTCCGAGTGAATTAAGATAGGCTTAGTTCATTAATTAAAGTTGTTTTTTTTTTCAAAATCAGCTGCCTGTGCTTTTCGGAGTTTTCCTCACCGAGCTGCGTATGTCCTATATTTGAATTGGAGGCTAAGCGTGAAAACAGTTATCGCATGTGCATTAGGAGAATGCGTACACGTTGCCGGGGTGATGAATTTCCTGCGCCAGGCTGAAAATGCTGGCTGGCGGACGATATTCCTCGGCCCAGCTGTGCCTCTCGAGCGGGTCTTGGAGGTGGTTCAGGGTGAGCTGGCGCGGGACGATATCAAGCCAAGCGATCTCCTGGTAGGTGTATCGTATCGTTTGACCCCTGAAACTGGGGAGCGCCTCTTAGGCCGTTTCGCTGAGCGGGCTGACGATTTCCATTCGGCTGGTGTACGCTTTGCATTTGGTGGTACGCCCCCTTTAGCAGAACGGGCGCGTGCTATGGGTTTCTTCGAGCGTGTTTTCGAAGGTGACGAGTCGGCTTCATCTGTTTTGTCGTATTTACGTGGCAAGGCTGAGCGTAGTATCAGCGAGGTAGACTACCCTCAAACTGCTATAGAGCGTATTGCCTGGAGACAGCCCTACCCAATTATCCGCCATCATTTTGGGTTGCCTGTGTTAAAGCCAACCCAAGAAGGTATCGCCCGTATCGCTGAGGCCCGAGCTCTCGATGTTGTATCACTCGGTATTGACCAGGATGCTCAGTCAAATTTCTTTCACCCGGAGCGGAGGGACCGCCGCCGCACAGGCGCCGGCGGCGTGCCAGTGCGTAGTCCGGAGGATTACCGCATGCTCTACGCTGCCAGCCGGCGCGGCAATTTCCCCTTGCTAAGAACTTACTCCGGTACCGATGACTTTATTCGCCTCGCTGAGATGTACGTGGAGACGATCAATATCGCCTGGTGCGCCATTCCTGTTTTCTGGTTTAACCAAATGGATGGACGTGGCCCTTGGGATTTGGAAGGCTCTATCCTTGAACACCAGAAGGTGATGGCATGGTACGGAGAACGGAACATTCCTGTAGAACTGAACGAACCGCATCATTGGGGGATGCGCGATGCCCCGGATGTAATCTTTGTCGCCTCGGCGTATCTCTCGGCTTACAACGCGCGTGCCTTCGGTGTGCGTGACTATATCGCCCAGTTGATGTTTAACACCCCTCCGGGTTTATCCCATGCAATGGACCTGGCCAAGATGCTGGCTGTACTTGATATGATCTCTCCTTTAGCAGGACCTGATTTCCGCATTTGGAAGCAGACGCGCACCGGCTTGCTGAGCTTTCCTGTTGAGCCGTCGTCAGCCCGAGGGCATTTGGCTGCAACCGTCTATTTGCAGATGTCCTTGCGGCCTCATATCCTGCACGTGGTTGGACATACCGAGGCCCATCACGCTGCTACCGCTGAGGATGTGATCGAGGCGATTAAGATCGCACGCCGGGCAATCGATAGCGCGATTGCCGGTCAGCCGGATATGACTGTTGACCCAGTTGTCCAGGAGAGGAAAGATGAGTTGCTGCGGGAAGCTGTTGTGACCCTGGACGCCATCCGTTCCTTGGCAGATCCAGGAGTTGGCGACCCGTTGACTGACCCGTCCACACTGGCTCGGGCGGTCACCAGCGGCGTGCTTGATGCGCCGCATCTGGTCAACAATCCTTTTGGTCGCGGGCAGATCTCTACCCGGATGGATGAACGGGGAGCGTGTGTGGCGCTTGACGTGGAAACCAACCGGGTGTTAACTGAAGAGGAGCGTATCTCCAGCCTGGATTTGTATAAGTGATCTGCTCAGATGTGCTTTGAAAGAGAAGTGTGAATAAAATGCCCAAGAACGTTGTTCTGCTTCATTATGCCGCGCCACCGGTAGTTGGAGGTGTCGAGAGCGTGCTGGGTCACCAGGCGCGTCTGCTGGCGGATGATGGTCATTTTGTACAAATCGTGGCCGGGCGCGGTGCACAGGCTGACGATCGTATCCCCTTCATACAACTGCCTCTGGCAGACTCCCGTCACCCAGATGTCATGTCGGTCAAGGCTGAATTGGATGCTGGGCAGGTCCCGGATGAATTTGAGCAACTCACTGTTAAGTTAACGGACGCGTTGGAAAATATCACCCGTGATGTGGACTTTATCATTGCCCACAACGTTTGCTCATTGGCCAAAAACCTGGCGCTCACTGCCGCTTTGAAAAACCTATCCGCTCGCCCGGGTGCACCACACTTGATCCTCTGGCATCATGACCTTGCCTGGACTACACCGCGCTATCGCTCTGAATTGTATGATGCTTATCCCTGGGACTTGCTGCGCACCGATTGGCCGGGCGTGACTCAGGTGGTAGTTTCGAAGTTGCGTCAGCGTGAACTGGCCGAGCTGTTAGGTGTCCCCCTGGATCGGGTTCTCATCGTTCCTAATGGTCTCGACGCGGGACGATTTCTTAAGCTCGAAAGGCAGACGTTATCCTTAGTAGATACTTTAGATCTGCTTATGGCAGAGCCCTTGCTTCTCTTGCCCGTCCGTATTACCCCACGTAAAAATATCGAGTTAGCCCTGCGGACGCTTTTTGCTTTACGCGAAAGCTATCCCCGTGCTATTTTAGTTATCACCGGGCCGCTCGGTCCACATAACCCGGCAAACGTAAAGTATTTTGAACAGTTGGTTGCGCTGCGCTCCGAACTCGGCCTGGATAATGCCATCCATTTTCTTGTCGAATATAGCGATGAATACTTGCCGGATGCAGTCATTGCTGATTTCTACCATTTGGCCGATGCTTTGCTTATGCCCAGCCGGGAGGAAGGATTCGGCATCCCTATTCTGGAAGCCGGTTTGGAGGGGTTGCCTGTCTTTTGTGCCGATATCCCACCTTTGCGCGAACTGGGTGGTGACTGGGCTTCCTATTTCTCACTGGATGCAAACCCGCGTGATGTGGCGGCTCTGATCTCAGACCGTTTGGCATCTGATCCGGTTTTTAGCCTGCGAGTCCATGTGCGTAAAGGTTATACTTGGAAGCAGGTTTACTTCGAAGGTATCGCGCCTTTGCTCGAAACCCCAAAAAATAAAATCAATGAATAAGCATTATACAGCCACCCCATTTGACAAAGTGCTCGTTCCGATAACTCCAAACTGTAATTGGAGGTCTTTATTAACAGCCGCGCGATTAATTGCATGCGATGGAGAAATTTTGCTCACCGGATTAGTCAGCGTTGCCCCAGGTGAATCGCTTAGCACTGGAGCGCTCTTTGTACGGCAAGTGCGCCAGACATTTTTTGAATCCGCAGATGACAAACGAATTCGTATTCTAGAGCGTGTACAGGTATCGCATGATCCCTGGGAGGACTTACTTGATATCCTTGATGAGGAACAGCCCGACTTATTAATTTTGGATTGGCCCACCCACTTCTCCGACCTGTATACTACACCTGAAGAAGCTTTAATTCGACCTCCTTGTGATGTGGCTTTGGTACGCGGCCCTATCCCGGAAAGCCCAAAGAATGTCTTGGTAAGCCTGCGTGGCAGTCCGTATGCTGAGGATGCCCTGCGTCTCTCGCTTTCCGTTGCTCGAATGAGCCAGACTGAGGTCACCACATTGCATCTAACCCCTACGGAGACCGCCGCTTGGCGTCCTTCCCCATTACGGGGTCTTGGGCAGGTGCTGAACAATCTGCCTGAGGTGAAGCGTGTAGAGTTACAAGCCGAAGATCCAGCAGTGGCCATCTTGGAACAATCAAGCCACTTCGATTTGGTTATATTAGGCGTCACAGCCCGCCCCACGAACAAGACCAGCCCCATAGGATGGCTCACCGAACGCGTTTTGCACGAGAGCCCTAATGGTGTCATCGCTGTCAAGTCTACCCGTTCCCCGGGTATAGATGGTGAAGCGGTCGGTCACCAAGCAATTTCGATTCTGGTGGATAAGTGGTTCGCAGAGAATACCTATCACGCTGACGAATTCGGCGACCTGGATTACCTGCTTAATCTAAAAAAGGACCAGAATCTAACCATCAGCCTGGCGCTCCCGGCGCTCAACGAGGAGGAAACAGTCGGAAATGTCATCCAGACGGTCAAAGGGGCGTTAATGGATGCTAAGCCTTTGTTGGACGAAATAGTGTTGATGGATTCGGACTCCACGGATCAGACGCGTGATATAGCCGAAAGCCTGGGCATTCCCGTTCACATCCACCAGCACACGCTCCCAGAATATGGAGCGCGTCTTGGAAAGGGAGAAGCATTGTGGAAGAGCTTGTATGTCACCTATGGGGACATCCTCGTGTGGGTTGACACTGATATTGTCAATATTCACCCGCGTTTTGTGTTTGGGTTGCTTGGTCCTTTGCTGGTTAACCCCACTATTCAATTTGTCAAAGGATTTTACCGTCGCCCGCTCAGAGTAGGCGAAAAGATGCAGGCAGGTGGCGGTGGTCGTGTGACTGAGCTCACCGCGCGCCCGTTACTCAACCTGTTTTACCCGGAGCTCTCAGGGGTTGTCCAACCGCTTTCCGGTGAATATGGTGGGAGACGTTCCGCCTTGGAGCAGTTGATATTTTTCTCCGGCTATGGCGTCGAAACCGGCTTGCTGATCGATGTGTTTGAAAAATTCGGTTTGAGTGCCATCGCACAAGTGGACTTGCGGGAACGTGTTCACCACAACCAGCCGCTTGAATCGTTAAGCAAGATGTCTTTTGCGATCATTCAGGTGGTCATCCAAAAATTAGAACGGCGCTACGGACAGGGTATCCTGGAAGATGTCAATAGGTCGATGAAGCTGATTCGCTATGAACCGGGCCGACTGTTTTTGGATGTGGAAGAACTTGCCGAGAGGGACCGCCCGCCAATGGCCGAGTTGTCGGAGTACTTGGCGGGACATCCACGATGACCCATTTATTCCTGGTCCGGCATGGCCAAACGGATTGGAATGTGGAGGGTCGCTGGCAGGGGCACGCTGATGTTCCGCTAAATGCGCGCGGGCGTGAACAGGCTGCCCATGTGGCTCGGTCATTGGCTGAGGTGGGCTTGAGGGCGATTTATTCCAGTGATCTTAGTCGAGCTCGTGAAACGGCACAGGCGCTGGCGGCTATTACCGGTCTGGGAGTGCAGCTCGACCCGCGCCTGCGCGAGATCCACCAGGGGGAATGGCAGGGTTTACTGGTCACTGAGATCCAGGAGCGTTATGGTCAAGAGTTTCACCGGCGTCATGATGACCCATTAAATGTCGCTCCGCCAGGGGGTGAGACGGTTCTGCAAGTAAAGGAGCGGGTAGTGGCTGCAATTGAGGACATCGTCCGGCAGCACCCGCTTGAACGCGTGGCG
>DAOVXM010000247.1 GCA_030636125.1 Chloroflexota bacterium
ATTAGTTCGATTTCATCTGGGCTGAAAGGGTTATTTTTGACGAATATAGTTGCGGTATTGTATCCTCGAATTGCGATGATATTTTCCTTAGGATTAATACCTGAAGATTCAAGAGCAGTAACCCCTAATCCGAACGCTCGTAGGCTCTCGCTGGGTATGTCTTGCAGCCAGCGGGTAATAACCAGAATGCCGTCCGGATTTAAAAGTTCCAAAGCATCTTGATAGGATTCTAAGGTATTGCGGTAATCTTCTGCAAGGCTGTAAGCTCCGGAGCGAACGGGATGGTATGAAGTTGCCAGGGAAAATATGATAACGTCAAAGTTCTCGTTACTCTTTCGAGCATAACTGCGCCCCGATTCGACTACTAATTGGACCCGCGGGTCACTGTAGATATGTTTTGCCGCCTCGATATTTAATGGGTTGACTTCGACCGCGGTAACACTACCCGCTCCTAATGTTAGGGCAGTGATTATATCTAAGCCTCCTCGGGGTTCTAAAACCAATGTGTTTGCATTGGAGCGCATACGAAACGCTAGAGCTGATGGCAGGAAATCGGCGAAGCTGAGATCGGCATTCGGGTGGACCACTGGACTGAGTTCATCTCCATCCATGAGCAAGCCGTCTTCCGGTGGTGGTAGCTCGAGATAACGATAGCTTAATCCCGGCAAGGAGCGAATTCCAGCACTACGCACCAGATCTACTCGGGAGAAAGCGTTCCACCGTTGGGAAATCACCTCAGAGTCTGGGTACAGTAGTGCGTAAGATAGGCTTTTATATGGTGAAAGGTGTAAATCCAGGATCTTTAGCCCCTTATTGCCGCTAATTCGCAGTCCGAAATCAACCAAAAAAAATAAAACCAGGGCGACCGTAAGCAATATATAGATAACGGACGAAAACAAATATCTTTGATCGCTGCTCTCATCCGATGCTGGGCTTGAATTCGTTGTTGGTATGGCTTTCGTCAAACAAATAACTGCGGCGAGTGCTGCTAGTCCACAGCTTAGGGTGACAGTCCCCTCCCCACCGATATATGGAGGGGCTGCAAGAGCGATAACACATCCTACCGCGGCACCTGATAGGTTGACGGCGTATATCCCTCCTGCCACTTGAGAATAGGCTGTCAATAAGATACCAACCGCCATTCCACTAAAGAAAAAAGGGGAAGCTAAGGCCAGATAATGCATTATGAGAATCCAAACTTGGCGACTATCCCAAGCGATACTGAATGAATCGAAAGGAAGCCAGTTTGTCAGCAAAAAAGCCCCAAGCATGCTGATCCCAGTCATAATTGCTAGCCAACCGAGATTTGTTTGAGGATCTCTTTGACCAATTTTTGGGAAGATCGCCAATATTGTCCCACTGGCGCCAAATCCTAATAGGGCTACGCTGACGACCAAAAATGCAAAATGATAGAACTGTGTTACTGAGAATAACCTGTTCAGATTAATCTCAAATGTCAAAGTGGCTGCTGAGATTAAAAATAAGGCTATACCTATCCTGAGAGATGGTGAATGTGAAACCATTCGTGTTGACGAATCCATAGGATTTAGGTAGGTGAATTATTCGACTTCTGGACGTCCAACCGGCAATATGCAGAACGGTTCTTCATTCTCCCCAAGTTGCAAGACTTTTTTCACATCCTCATCGTAGAAAGCACCAATAAACACTGTTCCAAGATGTAATGAAACGGCTTGGAGGTAGACATTTTGAGCTGCACTGCCCACTTCCATATGCACATATTGATGCCCACGCTCTCCATATTTTCCAGTTGTTCGCTCGTAGATCCCACTAATGACAATTACAGCTGGTGCATCTCGGATGGCTTCTTGGTTTAATGCTGCTTGGCCGAGTTCGGCTCTCTTATCCCCCTCGAACACCCCCCAGAGCTCGTGCGATTCTGGATTGTATTTGTAAAATCCGCTATCAAGGTCCCTAACATCCCCGGCAAGCAGGTAGACTTCCAATGGGTATAGCGCTCCAGCAGAGGGAGCTGTCCGGTAACCACCCGGACGCGTTATACCTTGTGCAGCCCAAAGTAATTGCCCAACCTCAGATAGAGCCAGGGATTCACCCCTATAGGAGCGGGTGGATTGTCTGTTGAGTAGTGCTGCTTCCACGGATGTTTCGCTTGAATAAACTGGTTTGGGAAGGGTGATCTTTTTACTGGAAATTGGTTCCTGTCCTGCTTGTGGTCTGCTAAAACGAGTGAACATAACCCCTCCTATCACGACCATTATCAACAGAATTCCTAAGATGCCAATGACTATTCTCATTATGGCGAAAAATGGCTAAACCAGCCTAATATACTCAGGGCTTACGCAGATCAGCGAGGAAAACTCCGTAAATAGGGGCTCTTACCGCTATTAACTGCGTTACACCCAATACTAAAGGACATCACATGATAAGGTGCTGGTTATTAATGATTATAATGATATCAAAGGAGTTAGGCAAATAGAATTTTGAAATCTCTATATGCTCACCCAATCAGCGTGTGCTTCGATCAATTCATCGACTAAAGACCATATTTGATCCAGATCAAGTTCTGCTCCAGTGTGAGGGTCGAGCATAGCTGCGTGATAGACATAATCGCGCCTCCCGGTTAATGCTGCCTCCACGGTCAGGGCTTGTACATTGATATTGGTTTGGATTAGAGCTGCCAGGTGAGGGGGGAGGCTTCCGATATGTGTGGGTTGAACACCATTTTTATCGACAAGACATGGTACTTCCACGATGCTATCTGCTGGTAAATTGTCGATCAATCCTGAGTTGGGGACATTGCCATAGATCGTGCGTGGCACACCTGTTTCTAAACTGTGGATGATCAGAGAACCATACTCAACACTATGTTGGAATTCAATAACGCTGTCTCCAGCTTCCAGTTGTACCCGCATGGTCTCCCATTCAGCGATTTGATTTTCACAGCGGGTGAGATATTCATCCAGGGGGATATTGTACCGTTCGATAAGGTCGGGACGGTTTTGCTTGATGAACCAGGGTACATATTCGCTTAGATGTTCGCTGGATTCGGTCACAAAATAGCCGAGACGGTCGAACATATCATAGCGAACCCGGTTCCATTGTGGTATACGGTCTTCATCGATAACTTTACGAATCAGGGGGTATAGATCCTTTCCATCTTTTTCAAGCTTAAGATAAAAGGCCATATGGTTGATCCCAGCAACCAGATAGTTGATTTCGTCCACAGGTGTTTTGATATCCCAAGCGATTTGCATCGCGGTAAACGGCACACTGTGACAAAGACCAATGGTTTTGATTGAACTGGCTTTATTCAACGCCCAACAATTGATCGCCATCGGATTAACATAATTCAAGTGCAGGACTTCAGGACATAATTCTTCCATATCTTTCGCCATCTTCAACAGCACTGGGATTGTGCGGAGCCCTCGCATAATGCCCCCTATCCCTAAAGTATCACCGATAGTCTGTCGTAATCCGTACTTTTTGGGAATCTCGAAATCGATTACGGTCGCGGGTTTATACCCTCCAACTTGTATCATATTGATCGCGTAATCTGCCCCCTCTAACGCTTGGCGTCGATCTGTTGTTGCTTGGATAACTGGATTGACATTTAACTGCTTGGCAAGTTTATGTGCCACTATTTCTGTCGTGCGTAATCGTTCAGGGTCAATATCGTGCAGACTTATGGTGGTGTTTCCGAGCTCGGGAAAACTAAAGAGGTCACCTAGTAAATTTTTGGCAAATACAGTGCTTCCCGCACCGATGAAAGTGATTTTAGGCATGCTACGAATTCCTTTCAATTTCTCCAACCGGCGGCAAAACGTCGCCAGCTAAAAGGGACGTACGAAAGCAAGTTCTCTGATTGGAATATACGCCCAGCCAGTACAATAAAGAAATAGGTGCTTGCTACTAACCCAAACAGGCTAAGAAATATTTGCCATCCGGGCACTTCTGCCACCGCTAGCCGAGTGACCATCGCGCTTGGCGCACTGAGTGGGAAGAGACTCAACACCATAGCTATCGTTCCATGCGGGTCCTTTAAGAATGTACGCCCAAACATTAATGTCGGAATGAATGGGATAATTAGCACTAAAGTGATTTGTGTGCTCTCTTTGGCTGAAGGAGCGATAGCCCCAGCAGCTGCCATAATTGATCCATAAAGCAAATAACCAACTGCTAAAAATGCTATTGCATAAAGTAAAAATCCAGGTGGGAAGTTGTATGCGGCAATGTTCATCGCATCTGCACCGCGATTGAGTAATAGCATTCCGCCTCCAACCCAAACCAGCATTTGCAGCAATGCAACCACACTTAAGCCGAGAAGTTTCCCTGCCATCAGCTCACGAGGTTGCAGGCTAAGTAGCAGGACCTCTGCAGTGCGATTTTCCTTTTCTGCTAGAACACTACGAAAGAGGTATCCACCACTAATGATCAGAATGAAGTAGAAAATGTAAGGCACAACACTGGCGACAAGCTCGGCCAATGCCTGGTTGTTTGTCTCGTCCTCCGGCAGCGGGTTGATCCTATGGCGTTCCGTTAAAGTTCCTGGGGAAGGATTTCTCAGAGCCCTGGCCAGGCCATCATTACCAGCCAGGTTGAAATTAATCAGATACTCAAGTGTCCACTCATTTTCACTACCAAAAGCAACCCCCATATTTTCTCCACCTTCGAATATTTGAAAATCCTGGTCATAGATAGTAATCTCACCACTATCGAGAAAATCTTCGGGGATCAATATATATTGTTCGAGTTCACCATTTTCTATAGCTGCCCTGGCTGAGGGCTCATCCATGTGTGTAAACTCAAGATTGGGTGGTATATCCTTCGGAATTTCAATGATCGTGCCGGATTTATCGACAATGCCAATGGTTAATTTATGTACACGCGTGGCTACTTCCGTTCTGGCTTCTTCTTCACTACCTATGGCTGATCGTTGGTAATCCTGAACCATATAATACGCGTTAAAAGCTCGAAGAATTCCAGGCATGAGGAATGTAAGCAGCCAAAAGGATGGCTTTTTAAGCATTGTACGGATTTCGTGTTTCGTTACCAACCAAAAA
>DAOVXM010000133.1 GCA_030636125.1 Chloroflexota bacterium
CTGTACAAGACTTTTAAGGAACTGGCTGAACGCCTTGAGATCCCAGTTGAAATGGAAGTGATGCCTGGTGCCTCAAGTACAGATGCTGACAGCCTACAGGTTGTATCAGAGGGGATTCCCACCATAGTACTGGGAATCCCTATACGTAATATGCACACTCCGGTGGAGATGGTCTGCATGAAGGACATCACCCGCACCGGGCGATTAATCGCTGAGTTCGCTGCCAACCTTGGAGCGGACTATATGGATGAATTGATTTGGGAAGATTGATGCTCATAGTAGCATTTAAGCAATTGACTGCTGATCTACCCCTGAGATCGCAATGATCGCAGAGGTAGATAGAGAAAACAGGGCAGATCTCCGGATTATCCATCTGCTCCGCTTAAGATCAATCCATGTGTGTAATTCCTTGCTAAAACTCTGGAGATCGTGTACTCCACTAAGGTAAGATGCTTTGCGAGTTAAATCAGGCTGAGATATGGCTTCTAAAAAACTTATATCAATCCCGGCAATTGGTAGGTCTCAAATCAGACTCTTAGAGCGTCTGTGTAATGCCTGCGCTGTCTCAGGTGATGAGAGCGAAGTGCGTAAGATCGTGCTGGAGCAGGTCTGTGATCATGCTGATGAAGTAAATGTCGATGCTATGGGCAATGTGCTGGTCACTAAACATGGCTTGGTGAAGAATCGATTGCGAGTAATGTTGGCTGCCCATATGGACGAAGTGGGATTTATACTCATCCATAACGAGGGTAAAGGTTTTTTTCGATTTGAGACCGTAGGTGGGGTGGATAATCGCCAATTAGCTGGCAAGGCGGTTTGGGTTGGGCGTGAACATGTTCCTGGTGTTATCGGAGCAAAACCGATCCATTTGACCTCAGATAGCGAACTTCGGCAGAATATTTCCAAGGAATCCTTACGAATCGATCTCGGTCCTGGTAATGGAGGTAAAGTTAAAAAAGGGGATCGCGCTACTTTTTCCACCTCGTTTTCTCGCATAGGGCCCAGCCTAAGGGCTAAGGCATTGGATGACCGTCTGGGTGTGGCAACGCTAGTTGAGTTGGTAAAAAACACTCCGTCCAACATTGACTTGCTTGCTGCTTTCACCGTTCAGGAGGAAGTTGGATTGCGAGGGGCTAGCATTGCTGCTTACGCTTTCGATCCGGATATAGCGATCGTTTTGGACTGCACTCCGGCACGGGATTTGCCAGCTTCGGATGGTTCGGAGAACACCCGGTACAACACCCGTCTTGGAGCTGGTCCTGCTATTTATGTTGCCGATCGAGCGACTCTCTCCGACCCACGCCTGATTCAACATCTGGTGGATACGGCTGAAGATGTCGGAATTCCATTTCAAATCAGGCAACCAGGTGGAGGTGGCACCGATGCAGGTGCAATTCACATGCAAAGGGCAGGCATTCCCAGCGTTTCCGTTTCTGTACCTGGTCGTTATTTACATACGACTGCCTCGATTTCCCGTCTCTCAGATTGGAAGAATTCCCTAGCCTTAGTCTATACGGCCCTGACCCGCTTGACGCCTGATATCCTGGCGTTTGAACGCTGACATTCTGTTTACACCCTCAAAACCAATTCGATATCGCAGGAGCTTTAATGAAGCCTCTCATCAAAAAACTTGTGCACACACCTGGCCCTTCTGGATACGAATCCAAGATCCGTGATGTTATTCATGATGAAATTAAGACCTTTGTCGATGAATCTTATGTAGATGCACTTGGTAATTTGATCGCCCGCAAAGGTTCCGGTGATATTGACCAATCGGGGGCTATGGAGACGGGTAATCGTCACAAGATTATGCTCGTCGCCCATATGGACGAAATCGGGTTGATCGTCACGCATGTCGACGAGAATGGATTTGCCCGTTTTACTACCATCGGTGCCGTAATTCCCTTTTTACTACCCGGCGGACGAGTCGAGTTTCTGAATGGGTCGGAGGGTGTGATTGGATTAGAACGCCTGCGAAGACCGAGAGATGTTATCACGATCGAGCAGATGTTTATTGATCTGGGAAATACTAGCCGTAAGGATTGCCCTGTGCGGATAGGGGATGTGGCCGTTTTCGAGCGCTCTTTCACAGAATTAGGCGACAGATTAGTCTCTAAGGCAATGGATGACCGTATTGGCGTCGCAGTTCTTATTAAAACTATTCGCCAGTTGGAAATGACTCCTCATGAAATATACTTTGTGTTTAGCGTACAGGAAGAGGTAGGTGTACGGGGGGCGACCACTGCCGCCTTTGGAATAAACCCGGACTTAGGCCTGGCGGTTGATGTAACTGGCACAGGTGATACGCCAAAAGGTATTAAAATGGAAGTGCGTTTAGGTCAAGGACCGGCGATTAAGGTGCGCGACGGTAAGATGCTGGCCGACCCGCGCGTTGTGGACTGGATGGTGCGTACAGCTGAGGACGCCCGGATTCCTTTCCAGTATGAAATTTTGGAGCGTGGCAGCACCGATGCCCGAGCCATCCAAATCACTAGAGCTGGTGTTCCAGTGGGTGGTTTAACCATTCCTTGCCGTTATGTACATACACCGTCCGAGATGGTTGATTACAATGATATTAATAACGCGGTACGTCTATTGATCGAGCTATTAAACCAACCTGTAGAATTAATATGACCTCACAACGCTTGCTTTTGCTACTGTTTATATCGCTGTTTTTTATGGGCTGCACTGGATTGCCCTTGCCAGGGGATGAACCCACGCTAGAAGTGCTTCCTTCCCCTACGCTTGCTCCTTCTCCCACAGTGGAGCCAACTGCGATCCCCGCGGGTCCTGTGACCCTGCGCCTGTGGTTACCTCCTGAGTTTGATCCTGATTCCGGTATCCCCGCTGGAGATATACTCCAGGCTCAATTAAATGAATTTGTTAATGAGCATCCTGATGTGCGTATCGAGGTTCGTATCAAGGCTCTGGACGGATCTGGTGGGATGCTGGACTCTTTAACCACCGCTAGCGCGGCTGCTCCGTTGACCCTCCCCGATTTGGTCGCCCTTCCACGTCCTAAATTGGAAGCCGCTGCGCTTAAAGGCTTACTTCGCCCTATCGATGACCTGAGCGATGCGATCAACGACCCGGATTGGTATGACTACGCCCGCCAGCTAGGGCGTTTGCAGGATAGTACTTTTGGTTTGCCCTTTGCTGGAGACGCGATGGTTTTGGTTCACCGTACGGCAACAGTTAGTGAACCCCCGCCCACCTTTGCTTCAGCATTGGAAACCCAGGGTCCATTAGCCTTCCCAGCCGCTGATCCCCAGGCTCTCTTTACATTGGCTCTTTATCAGGCTGCTGGTGGTCTGTTATTAGACGATCAGGGGCGTCCTTTCCTGGATACTGATACTTTGACCGATGTGCTCACCTTCTACCATGATGGGGCAACGATTGAGCTAATGCCTTTTTGGCTGACTCAATACGAGATGGATGAACAATCCTGGGGAGCTTTTTCAGAACACCTCGCCGAAATGGTTATCACATGGACCACTCGTTACCTGGACGGAACAGAATCCGACACCGGAGTAGCCCATATCCCCACCTCTGATGGGGTACACTTTACCTTGGGGGATGGATGGGTGTGGGCATTAGTTAGTCCAACCCCCGAACACCAAGAATTAAGTGTGGAATTAGCTGAATTTCTGACGAGAAGCGATTTCCTGGCTGAGTGGACCTCAGTGACCGGGTATCTGCCCCCACGACCCAGCGCTCTGGCAAATTGGGAACCTATTCCTTTGCGCACTTTAGTTAACCAGATATCTTTGAGTGCCCAGCTAATTCCATCATCCGATGTTTTGACCAGCCTGGGACCACCTTTGGAAGAAGCTACCGTACAGGTATTAAAATTGCAGATTGATCCCCGCGCTGCAGCTGAAGAGGCAGCCGGAAGCCTATCTGGACCTTAAACCGGCATTTTTGGGGCGGTTAAAGGTTCTGGATGGGGGCAAAATGGGCTGAAGAAGCCATTTTTACATAAAAAGTTAACATTTTGCTTATTTGACGAATTGAACAGGCAGTGATATTATTCTATAGGAGATGGACCTTATGCCTGACGATAAATCATCCGACGAGATACCAGTCGTGGATGATGACCTTCCCCAAACCGGTGAGGGACCGGTAATAATCCAGAATCTCGATCAAGCAACGGCTGAGAAAAGCCGGCTTTTAATGTTATGGGAAGGGTTATCCCAGGCAGGATTGGCGGAAACTGCCCTGCGCTTGGGTACTCACACCTTGTTGATTGCTTTGATCCTGGTTGTAGCCTGGGCCATGCGCAAATTCTATCTATACACTCCGGTAGAAAATGCTCCGTACGAGGCTGCTTTCGCTGCACCTTTACCTACGCCCACACCGACACCCATTCCACCTCAACTTCCCCCTTATCAAGCTCAGTTGACATATCTATACGGAATCCCGCGCTTGGCAGAACTGCATACCACTGTGCCTACTCGCCCGCGCCAGGAAGTGGTCAAGTACACGGTTCAGAAGGGCGATACGATCTTTGGTATCGCTGAAAAATTCGGCTTAAAGCCTGAAACTATTTTTTGGGGAAACCAATATGTTCTGGGTGATAACCCCCACAATTTGAGTCCTGACCAAGAGCTGAACATCCTGCCCACAAACGGCACATATTACGAATGGCAGGCTGGAGATGGGTTAAACGGTGTCTCTAAGTTCTTTGGCGTAACGCCGGAAGAAATTACCAATTATCCAGGTAACGATCTCAACCCTGATGAGATCGGTGACTTAGCTCGCCCCAATATTGAACCCGGTACCTGGTTGATTATCCCTGGTGGCACCCGGGAGTTCGTTACCTGGAGCGCACCGGTTATCCCGCGCGATAATCCGGGCGTCGCCAAGGTACTTGGCCCTGGGGCATGTGGCGCTGTCGCAGATGGGGCCATAGGGATTGGGGTTTTTATCTGGCCGGCGAACAACCACTTCATTTCCGGTTTTGATTACTCGCCTGCTACGAACCACCACGCTATTGATATTGATGGTGACCTGGGTGATGCTATTTATGCAGCCGATAATGGTGTGGTGGTATACGCTGGATGGAACAACTGGGGTTATGGCAATGTTGTCGTCATCAACCATGGTAATGGGTGGCAAACCCTCTATGCTCATCTCAGCACTTATAATGTCGGTTGTGGGCAAAGCGTGTGGCAGGGGACGGTCATTGGGGCTTTCGGTAGCACTGGCAAGTCCAGCGGCCCGCACCTGCACTATGAAATGATGTACAATGGCACCAAGGTGAACCCCTGGGATTACCTGCCCTAAAAATTCATAGCACTACTAGATAAAAATATTTTCGGCTCCGCCTCGATCCTCGGGCGGAGCCTTTTTAGATCTATTCATCCTGGGGTTGAAATGGCAGAGATCTCTTTGTGCAGGTGATGGATATACCTATCTCAGTTTGAGGGCTTGTATGTCGTAATCTTGGCGCTGAACACGGTTTTTTCCAATGCTTCGCCTGGAATATTACTGATGTCAACACTTTCACCCAGCTCATCCAGGGCCTGGTCGACCATTTCGCGAGACAGGTAAACCGGGGTAAGCTTCACATCGATGAAACCAGCTGCTTCTATGGCTGCTATATAATCACTTACATCGAGTGCTCCGGCGATACAACCTGCCCAAGCGCTCAAGCTGTTTTTGATCGCCTCCGGTAACGGGCCATCCGTAACGATATCCGAGACGGAAAGTTTGCCTCCGGGCTTCAAAACGCGAAAGGCCTCACGAAATACCTGGGATTTATCCGGGCTCAGGTTGATCACACAATTAGAGATGATCACATCAATTGTCTTGTCGGCTATTGGTAAATGCTCGATTTCTCCCAGGCGGAATTCCACGTTTTCAGCACCCATTTTTTCTTTATTGCTTCGTGCTTTATCTAACATAGCGGGTGTCATATCCACGCCAATCACGCTTCCGGTCGGGCCAACTTGTTTTGCCGCCAGGAAACAATCGATCCCACCTCCTGAGCCGAGGTCTAGTACCGTTTGACCGGGTTCTAAGGCAGCTAAGGTGACAGGATCGCCGCATCCCAGCGATAGCCCCGTTACCTCCGCCGGGAGGTTTACCGCTTCAGGGTCTTCGTAGAATTCCACGAAACTAGTTGCTTCTGATGGGCTGCAGCAGTCAGATTCCGATGGGCCGCTGCAACAAGTCGCCATCGAGTCTGGAGTGAAGTTGGTCGCGATCCCTCCATAGTGCTCTCTCACTTGGGTGCGAATTTCTTGTTCGCTTTCATTTTTTTTCATTGGATCCTGCTCCTTTTGATTGGATAGATATATTGACATATTTCGATATGTTTTCTCAAAAAAAGAGCTTCTCGAGTTACCTGCTCTTTGGAACCCGGATAATTTCTTGCTCGGGCGCGTAATTTTCCGCCAGGACACAGCAACCCGCGGCAATTCTTTGCTGGTTCAAAGTGTAGAAGACCTGCTTGCCTTCACGGCGTACGTTTACCAGACCTGCTGCTCTAAGGATGCTCAAATGATGTGAAACTGTTGGTTGTGACACGCTTATGGCATCGACAATTTCGCCCACATTGAGCCACTCGCAGCAGCACAGGCGCATGATTTCCTGGCGGGTATCATCAGCCAAGGCTTTCGCAAATTCTACGGAGTTTACAGTATTGGACATATCGACAACCTTCTATGTGTTTTATTCTAATCGAAGTTTATCGATATGTCAAGAGGAATCTTTGGCAACTTTCGTGAAAGGGGGTTGATGAAATTACCCCGATCAACTCGCATAAAATGGGTGATTACGGTAAAATCGTGCCCATGGTTAACAAAGGCGTGAAATTTACGTTCAATTCATCACTTGTATGGTTTTTACTGACCCTACTGGCCATTGTGGTGCTCGCCGCGCTGGGACCTGCTGAAAAGTCGCTCGGTACCAATGTGCGTATCGTCTATCTACATGGAGCGTGGGTCTGGACAGCATTAGTTGCATATATCGCCGCAGGAATCACGGGGCTCATGGGATTAGCACTAGGGA
>DAOVXM010000072.1 GCA_030636125.1 Chloroflexota bacterium
GGGATAGCTACAATATTATAGAAAAACGCCCAGAATAAGTTCTGTTTGATCGTACGCAGAGTACGCCGAGATAGATCGATAGCACGTGCTACCCCTCGGAGATCACCACTTATTATCGTCACAGGAGCAGCTGCCATAGCAACATCAGTACCTGTGCCTATAGCTATGCCTACGTCAGCTTGCGCCAGTGCTGGCGCATCATTAATTCCATCTCCAACCATAGCTACTACTTCCCCTGCTTCTTGCATTTTTTCTACCTCAAGAGTCTTATCTGCAGGAAGCACTTCAGCTAAAATAGTATCAACATTTACTTCTTTTCCGATAGCCTCAGCAGTTTGTTGGTTGTCTCCTGTGATCATAGCAATAGTCAAATCCATATTATGTAATTCTTCGATCGCCTCTATCGAACCGTCTTTTACCGTGTCAGCAACACCGATTACCCCCTGCACGGAACCATCAACAGCAACAACCATAGCAGTTTTTGCCTCGCTTTGTAATCGTTCCACTACAGGACCCAGGCCATTCATAGCCAGGTTATTCGCTTGCATCATTCTTTGGTTGCCAACAAGAACTAAGTGTCCATCAATTTGAGCTTTCACACCATGTCCCGCTTCTGCAAGAAAACCTTCTGGTTGACTCAATATCATCGAACGAGAGCTTGCCTCTGCCCATATCGCTTCCCCAAGAGGATGTTCACTTCCCTGTTCAACTGAGGCTGCCATGCGTAATAATTCAAATGTAGCAGCTTGATCTAGATTATCCATTCTATGATCAGACATCCATCCATCACTCACCACAATATCAGTGACGGCTGGTTGCCCACGTGTGATCGTCCCTGTTTTATCAAGAATGACAGTAGAAGTACCACCAGCAACTTCTAAAGCCTCGCCGGATTTGAATAATATACCCATCTCAGCGCCTCTTCCAGTACCAACCATAACGGCGGTTGGTGTTGCTAAACCCATCGCACAAGGACATGCAATTACCAACACAGCCACCATATTGATTAATGCCCGCGTGAACAAGTCCACATCCGAGTCTACTGGCAAAGGTATGATAAAGTACCAGACAAAGAATGTACCAACAGCAATAGTAATTACAACCGGTACAAAGATCGCAGAGACCTGGTCTGCCAACTTCTGGATTGGAGCCTTACTTCCTTGAGCTTCTTCTACTAATTTGATAATTTGTGAAAGGACAGTATCCTTGCCAACTTTTGTTGCCTCAAATTTCAACATCCCCAATTTATTTAGCGTGGCTCCAATAACTTGGCCTCCAGGTTCCTTATTTACAGGCAGCGATTCTCCAGTCAACATCGACTCATCCACACTCGAACGCCCTTCAACCACAACTCCATCGACAGGAATTTTCTCACCAGGACGAACGACTACAAAATCACCAACCAACACATCATCGACTGGAACTTCCATCTCTTTCCCATCTCGGATGATATGTGCTGTTTTGGCCTGTAAACTCATTAATTTTTTGATTGCTTCGCTAGTCCTACCTTTTGCCCGCGCTTCAAGATATTTCCCTAATTTGATGAGGGTGATAATTACCGCCGCTGTTTCGAAATAAACATGCCCAGGAATCAAACCAAGTACTACTGCGACAGAGTAAAAGTACGCGGCTGATGAACCCATCGCTATCAGCACATCCATGTTCGCTGAGCCATTCCGCAACGCTTTGTAAGCTCCTAAGTAATACTGCCAACCTACATAAAATTGCACTGGAGTAGCCATGGCCCACATTAGCACATCTAGGAATAGAGATTGAGCAAGACTTGGTGGGAGAAGACCAAAATCACGGGCCATTGATAGTACAAGTAATGGCACGGTGAAGATTAGGCCAACTTTGAGGTAATGTCGTTGTTTAGCGATTTCAGTATCACGAGCTTGTTGTTCAACATCTTCCACACCACCGCCAATCTCAACTGCCTCAAATCCAGCCGAGGCTACTACTTGACGGATCTCAGCTTGGTTGACCACAGTAGGGATATACCTCACCCGAGCTCGTTCTCTGGTGAAACTGACCTGTACATCTTGTACCCCCTCTAATTGCAATATGGTCTTTTCTAAACGACGGGCGTCGTTATCGTCACTCATGCGATGTATGATTAAATCCGCTTCTCCGGTCGCTACATCATACCCAGCACGTTTTATTCGACTAACTAAATCATCCAATCCCAATGAATCAGGATTCATATCAATACTGGCGCGCTCCGACGAAAGATTGACGGTAACATTTTCAACTCCATTAACCTTCTTAAGGTTTCGCTCAACTGTCGCCACGCAATTGGCGCATGTCATGCCAGTAATCGGCAGTGTAATATGTATAGAATCAGGCATTATAAAAATCCATTCAAGCAGCAATAAATTGTCATATATCCTATGCAGTTTATCAGGTTAGTAATAATTATGTTACTTAGTTCTCAGCAACTGGATAGTTGATCTCAGTCAATAACGATTTTAATTGCGCTTCAGAAGCCGGTGGCTCAAAAGTAATCGTTGCTTGTCTCGTTTCTTGATTCGCTTCAACGGATTTAACACCATCTAAATCACTCACTTCCATCTGGATAGTATGGACACAGTGGCCACATGAGATATCGGGGATAGAATACGTTACAGTAGTCATTTTTTCTCCTTTGAACTTTTTGGTTTATAACTTGAAAAATTGTTATTAAATCCTTCGTTTGATGCTATCAACTGTCTGATAGTTACACCTTGGAAGTTGCTTCAAAAACACCAGTAATCTCCTTAAGGACGCGCTCGCGTTCATCTGGGTCATCACCTCTTACTGCCATAATTAAACACGAGTTGAGGTGCTCATCAAGAATAATAGAACTGATCTTATTTAATGCTGCTTGAACAGCTTGTATTTGCCGGATGACATCAATACAATAAGCATCTTCTTCTACCATACGTTCTATGCCACGAATGTGACCTTCGACAGTTTTCAATCTCAATAATGCATTCTCATGCTTCATGTGATTTGTCCTCCAAGGATACAACCTTATCCCTCCCCCACCAGGGGGGGGGCATATATAATAACATTAATCCAAGTATTGTCAAGAGTTAAAAATCTCCAGGAAGAAAACCCGTAGCCAATTACTCAATAGTGAACTAAATCTTATGAATTGACTTAATGAAATGAATTATCAAATTCATCGGAATCCACAGATCCTGACCACTCATCCAGTGCAGTTCCAACTACCTTCGACAAGAGAAACACTGGTGGTGCACACTCCCCCATATTTTTATGACAAGTTAATATCAAAATATCGTACAACATAATTTCTGTAAATTTAGGCCGATGACCCATTTATCGAGTAGTTCAGAACATTTCAAATGACAAATAAATCCTGCCTGGTTCCTATCTTGCATGTCCTAAGATCCACTCAACTTTACCATGATTACTCCAAGGGAAAAACTTGAAAGTAGAGCCATTGCATGTTATATTGAGCAAATTACAATAAAAATGTTGTGCTTGGGTAATAATCCAAACAATAGGTATATGTATTTTCAATCATGAAACATCATTCATCTAAACGCTGGACAGCTTTCACAATTATCGTATTAGTATTTTTTGCAGGGTGGATTTGGATTAGTAAGGGTCCGGCGAGTAGCAATCTAGACGCGGAAGTGTCATTACCACATCAGGGATTCTCAGCTCCAGATTTTAGTTTGGAAACAATTCATGGCGAGACAGTCACATTGTCGGAACTCCAAGGACGACCCGTTATTATAAATTTATGGGCTAGCTGGTGCCCACCTTGTAGGGCGGAAATGCCTGCACTTCAAAATGTATACGAGGATTATCAAGATCAAGGACTTGTAGTATTAGCCGTTAATGCTACTGACCAGGATAACCTTGATGAGGCAATTGAATTTGCACAGGAACATTGGCTAACCTTTCCAGTGTTATTAGACGTCACTGGTATGGTCTCAAGAATGTACAAATTACAATCTTTGCCGACAACATTTTTTGTTGACGACACAGGAGTAATCCAAGAAATCGTAATAGGTGGCCCTATGGCGGAGGCTCTATTACGTGTTCGTGTTGAACAATTACTTGAGGGGGCACCTCGATGATGCCAATTTTACAAGTAGGACCTCTTTCTCTCCCCCTGCCAGCCCTAATTATAATCGCTGGGATATGGTTGGGAATAACTTTTTCCGAACGTCGAGCAAGTCACTACGGTGTAAGTGCAAACCATCTTGCCAATTTAATGTTATTAGCATTAATTGCAGGGCTGATCGGCGCAAGGCTGGCCTATGTCGCACGTTATCCTTCCGCATTTTATGAAAATCCTCTCGATATTTTTTCGCGCAACCCTGGTTTATTTGAACCTATTGGTGGTCTAGCTTTTGGATGTATCATCGCGGGCATTTATGCGCAGAGGAAAAAATTACCTCTATGGTCAACGCTAGACTCATTAACTCCGGCTCTAGCCGTTTTGGGAATTGCTATAGGCTTTAGCCATTTAGCATCAGGAAATTTTTTCGGATTACCTACAGACCTACCATGGAGTATAACATTATGGGATGCACACCGTCACCCTACACAGATATATGAAATAATTTTCGCGGCAATTATTTTACTAGTAGTATGGCAAGGTCATTATATTTTCAAATTCAATAAACCTGGAACTGTTTTTCTTAGCTTTATAGCATTAACTGCTGCCGCCCATTTATTTATTGCAGCTTTTCGTGGTGATAGTATATTGGTCGCAACGGGTATCCGCAGGGACCAAATAATCGCCTGGGTAATTTTGGCAATCACCCTTTGGGGGTTAGGCAAGTTATGGTATACGAAGATAGATACCCAACTGAGTAATGCAACTCCCAATGAGTCTACAAATAATGAAAATTCAAATTAGATCTATCAACATTTATGGAGGCAATACTTAATGGAAGTCGGATTCGAAATCAAGGTTCAACAGCCTTACCATATCTCTGTGACTAAAGTGATCGAAGCACTAAAGAAAGAGGGCTTCGGTGTGTTAACTCAGATCGATGTACAATCCACACTTAAAGAAAAAATTGGGGAGGACTTTCGTCCATATGTGATCTTAAGCGCATGCAATCCTCCTCTTGCGCATCGGGCTTTGTCCCATGACGAAGTTAATGGACTAATGTCACCGTAGAAGCCGACGAAGAAGCGGGTTCAATAGTGCGTATTGTTAATCCCGAAGCAATGATGACAGTTGGTGACTTATAAAGGTGACGATATACTTGTAGAAGTTGCCGCAGAAGCCCGTACTCGCTTAGAAAGAGTTGTACAATCATAGACTGAATAAATGATCATATATATATGGAGAAACTATGGACAAAGTGTTTATTAAAAATCTAATAGCGCGCGGAATAATTGGAATCAATGATTGGGAACGTGAGAAACCACAAGATATTCTGATAAACATAACCATGTTCGCAGACTTGAGGAAAGCTGGAACCACTGATGATATTTCAGACTGCGTTAATTACCGAACAACAGCGAAGAAAGTACTCTCCCATGCAGAATCTGCAAATCGCTTTACTGTGGAGGCGCTAGCAAACGATCTAGCAAAGATATGTCTGGAAGAACCTAAAGTAAGTATGGTAATTGTGAGAGTAGAAAAACCAGGTGCCGTTAGGTTCGCGGACTCTGTAGGAGTCGAAATTGAGCGCAGACAGGAATCCTGAACACTGGGTATACCTTGGAATTGGATCGAATATTCACCCGCGTGAAAATTTACAGCGAGCAGTAGCTCTCTTAAGCAATTACGTTAGAATTGAGAAAGTATCCTCTGTATATAAAACCCCTTCTGTCGGGTCAGAAGGGCCAGATTTTCTCAACGCAGTGATTTTAATTCGAACTGATTTAACTTGCAATGAGCTAAAAAGAACCGCGATACTAGAAATTGAGGAAAAACTAGGACGAGTACGTACCTCCGATAAAAACGCCCCTCGCACCATTGATATCGATATCTTAATTGAAGACAACGAACTTTACGATGACGAAGTTTGGGAACAGGCACATTTAGCTATTCCGCTTGCCGAACTAAATCCCGGCTATACGCACCCATCAATAAAGGAGACATTGCAACAGGTTGCCACAAATCTAGCACAAACTAAATCCATCTCACGGCAACGAAATATAATCATAGCACCATCTAGGCACGACTATTAATACATTTCTTGGAAAAGATAGGAATTTATAAAATTGGTGCTGCGCCTCGGGAAATATTGTCTAAGAACTCTTGGCGCGTAGCAATACTTTTTCGAAAATATCCCAACATTGACGAAGTGGTCATCCGGGCACCATGCTTCTTTACACCACGCATAGTTGCACATAAATGAAGTCCCTCAACGACAACAGCAACGCCATGTGGATGAAGAAGCTCATTGATAAATTCTGCGATTTGGCGTGTCATACGTTCTTGAACCTGTAATCGACGGGCAAACATATCCACAAGCCGCGGGATCTTTGATAAACCCAGAACACGCCCTTTTGGTAAGTATGCAACATGAGCACGACCTAAGAAAGGTAGTATATGATGTTCGCATAGGCTGTAAAATTCGATATCACGGACAAGAACCATCTCATCATATGTAACGTCGAATAGAGCATCATTTACCAAAGCAATAGGATCCTGTCGATAACCCGCTAAAAGTTCATCAAACATTCGCGCGACACGTTCGGGGGTACGCTCTAATCCAGCCCGTTCAGGATCTTCACCAAAGGCTCTTAACATCTGGACGGTTGCTTGTCGGATAGTATCTTGGTCAAGATCTGTATCCTGCCGCAAGTCAGCAATCTCAAGTAGCTTGGTAAAATTCTCTTCCATAATCTTTCCTATTCATAATTTATTAGAGTTGATAGCCAACAGTTTACCCGTAATATAAAGGATAGTCAACAAAACCGACTGTCGAATACCAATTATTTGCCCACCTACCTATTTTGCGATAAAATGTCTTCACTTGTAATTTAAATTATATTTTATAGGAGGGGATGGAATGGAGATCAAGGGAATCCTCCGGAATCTCGAACTCTTTAACGGGTTAACCGACCAAGAACTAGATAAGGTTGCAATTATTTGTAGCGAAAGGAAGCTAAACCCTAAAGATGTAATTACCACACAAGGTGAATACACTGACGAATTGTTCATTATTACTAAGGGATTCGTTGAGGTTCATTTGGGGGAAGCTAACGAGGATATAAAAATATTGGTAAATCTCGGAGAGGGGCAAATTATCGGTGAAATGGCGCTAATTGACCAGGGTCCCCGGTCTGCCACTGTGAGTGCTGGTGGTGAGCCCACTACTGTCCAAATAATTCGACGGCAGGATTTGGAAAATATATGTCAGAAAAATCCTCGCATCGGTTATATTATCATGAGGAATATCGCAACCGACCTGGCCTTTAAGCTCCGCCATCGTAATCTTAACGAAGGGGGAAAATATGACAATATATAAGGTAAGTTATGTTATTACTGGAAGCGATCACCCAGGAGCAATTATCAACAGACACGACCGCCCAAAAGTGGGCGAGAAAATTCTCTTGGGATCTAAGACATTTGAAGTTGTTGAAGTGTTAGATTTACTACCTCCGCGTGGTGAATTTCACTACGTCCACGTGACTTGCAGGATGCTGAATGTAAACCAAACCGAGATCAAGTAGAGAGCATCACTTTAAATTAATCAATTCGTGGCGAAGAGGACATCTCTCCGCCACATTTCTTTTGTAAGGGTAAAAATATTAACCTATCTCTGGCTCGATTAGACCAAAGTTCCCATCTCGACGCTTATAAAGGATATTTATTGCATTCGAGTTGATATTATAAAAAACAAAGAAACTTCCATGTCCCAACAAATCCATCTGTTCAATTGCTTCCATTTCATCCATAGGAACCAAGATAAAACGTTTGCGACGAACAATAATTGAACCAAGCTCACCAGTTTCTTCTTCAAATTCCTCAAATAGCTCTGGGGCTACTTCGGCAGCGCTTCGACCGTCACCACGTCCACGACTACGTTTTCCTTTGTAACGCTCGATGCGTCTTTGCATTTTATCTAATGCGATGTCGAATGCAGCAAAAATATCGTCTGCGCGCTCTTCTGAACGCAAGATAAAGCCTTTTCCCCGCACAGTAATCTGCGCGACTTGGCGGTCAGCAGCGCTACGCGCTGATTTTACATAGGCAACATCGACCCGCGCTTCTTCAATTCCTGGTAAGTAACGATCCAATTTGGATACTTTTTTTGTGACGTACTCGTCAATGCGATCCGTCACCTCCATGTTCCTCCCATATACCTCTACTTCAAGCGCCATTATTATCCTCCATCATCCTTATACTTCGGTATATATATTATAAAGCTCTAGCCAAGGTAAGTCCATAGACATCAGTTGCCCCCACTATCAAAAGTGCACTTGCACATGCATCCAGGGTAGCACCGCTCGTGGCTACATCGTCTACAAGAAGAATCCTTTTATTTGCCACTTGGTGCGCATCAGCAATAAAGGCTCCTTCTACATTAACCTTTCTCTGTTCAAATGTTAGACCCACTTGGGTACGGGTTTCAATTATCCTTTTGAGCACGTTGGGTTTATACTGTATTTCTGTACTTAAGGCGAGTGGCATAGCCAATAATGCCGCCTGATTATATCCACGTTCCGTAAGACGCGCAACCCCTAATGGCACCGGCACAACCATATTTACTTTCCAACCGATATTGATAACACACTCTGTCAAATATCTCGATAAAACATCACCTAAGGAAATATCTCGGTAATATTTTAATCGGATTATAGCATTTCGCAAAGAACCTTCGTATTCTGCCCAAGAGCGCAGACCCGTGAATATTGGAGGCGTAGAAGCACAATTAATACAAATCCCTTGCACTTCTTCTGGATGTCCACAACGATTACAAATGGGTGGAGAAATTATATGTGTCTCATTTTGACAAGATTCACACCATCGTTTTCCCCGCCTCTCACAACCCCCACAATAAGGCGGGTACAACAAATCGAGTCCTGCCCATAATCCTAAGTACAAACGATAAACTAAGCGGCCTCGCACAGGCATCAGTTCCTTCGTTGTGTTCAGATGCTGATATGAAACTTAAGGTTTGAAACCCTTCGTTGGAATTAA
>DAOVXM010000311.1 GCA_030636125.1 Chloroflexota bacterium
CAGTGGAACGGCCTTGGAAAACCTGCGGCTGAGCAGTCCTACCGGCTTGAGCGAATCGTTTGCCGCCGATCAGACCAGAAAAGCAAAAATGAGGAATCCCGCGACCAGGAATAATGCGAAAGGGGTGCGGGATCCAAAGCCGCGCGGGAGTACCAGCTGCGATACACCAAGTGCACCAGCGACCACCGCCAGAATGATGAGTACCAGGCGGGACGGCAAGATCCAATCCGGAAGGCTGGCCTCTACACCACCAGGTGTCATCACAAAGGTTGTAACCGCATCAGCATCTGCCTGGAGGGCGAAGATGAAATAAATGGCAGCCCCGATAACCAGGAACAAGAATCCCATCACCCATTTACGAGTGGGAGAATATACTTCAACCTCTTGTCGCAACGTAGTCGTAGCCATAGTCAGTCACCTCCCCAACCGCGTACAAAGACTTCTTCTTCCTCTCCGTAACCTGGTTTTGGTAAGCGATAGATGGTGCGGATGACAGCTGGTGTAGCGATGAAGAGCAGTATCATGGCCTGTAGAACGGAAATAATGTCAATCGGGATGCCCGCTGAAAGCTGCATTTTCGTCGCGCCATTACGCAATACACCAAACAAGAGCGACGCCAGTACCACACCTAAGGGATGACTTCTACCCAGAAGGGCGATAGCAATGGCGTCAAAACCATATCCTGAAGAAAATGCCAAAGCCAGGTTATAATTCAACCCGAGCACCTCGTTTGTGCCCGCCAGTCCAGCCAGGGCACCAGATAGCGACATGGCTGCCACAATTGTGACCACAATGCTCATGCCGGCGTAGCGGGAGGCATTGGGATTGGCACCCACCGAACGAAAATCGAAGCCCCACCTGGTCTTGTACAGGAACCACCAAACTAGCCAGGCGACCAAAAGAGCGATAAAGAAACCCAGGTGGAAGCGAATGGGGGATTCGAAAAACCGCGGCAGCTTGGCACTGTCCAGGATGAAAGGGCTGACCGGGTTGAAGGAATCAGGCCGTTTCATGGGGCCGCGCAGTAGCCATTCACTGATTCGAAAGGCGATGAAATTCATCATGATGGTGTTTATCACCTCGTGCCCGCCTGTCTTGGCCTTCAACCAGCCCGGGATAAAGCCCCAGATGGCACCGCCCAACATGCCAGCGAAGATCACCAGCGGAAGATGAATAATCGCAGGCAAATCAAAAGCATAACCCACAAAGGCAGCGAAAATAGCACCGATGAATAACTGCCCTTCAGCACCAATATTGAATAGGCCAGCTTGGAAGCCAAGCGCGACTGCCAGACCTGCGAAGATGAGGGGTGTGGCGGATACCAGGCTTTCAAAAAATGGGTTGACCGCCCGGCGTATCGCTTCCACCTCGCCACTCGCCAGAGCATTGATAATCTTGACCGGGTCACCAAACGCACCCGTAAATAGCGCCACATAAGCATTGACAGCAGTAGCGATTGATTCCTGAAGTCCTGCGCCGATCGATCGTCCAAAAGCGGCATAAACCTCTTCGGAGGAAGCAATGATGATCAAACCGCTGATAAGTAAACCACTGACGATGGCAAGCGTTGGGATCAGTAATGCCTTCCCCACCCTGCGCCACCAGGATTGCCCTTTTGGTGGGGGCTTGGTCAACTCTTCAACAAATATTTTCCCAGCACTATCGATCTTACTAGGTTCTTCCTGTTTAGGTTTTTCTTCGCTCATAGATCCACCTTTGCTTGACAACAGTTGCTCACATAGTCTCTGGATGTACACCTGCCATGAGCAGACCAACTTGATCTTTAGTAGCTGCACCTGCATCGAGGATGTCTACAATCTTGCCTCGGTACATCACCGCAATACGGTCGGACAACCCCATAATTTCATCAAGTTCTGTCGAGACGAGCAGCACTGCCGTACCTTCATCGCGTTTTTCGAGGATACGCTCATGAATATATTCCACTGATCCTACATCCAATCCACGTGTAGGCTGGGAGGCCACAAGCAGTTTGATCGGTCGTGAAAACTCGCGCGCCACAATCACTTTCTGCTGGTTCCCACCCGAGAGCGTTCCAGCGTTCGTGCTGGCCCCAGGTGTGCGGATGTCAAATTCCTGGATCAAGGTTACGGCGTTTTCTTGAATAGCATCTTGCTGCATCACCACACCTTTCGTAAACGGCGGCAGGTAATAATTGTTGAGCACCAGGTTATCCGATACCGGGAAAGACAACACCAACCCGTCACGCTGCCGATCCTCGGGCACGTGGGCCGTGTTTAATTCGGTGATCTGGCGTGGTGTTGATCGCGTAATATGCTCCCCTAGTAAAATAATTTCGCCCTCTCTTGATTGCCGCATGCCGGTTATCGCTTCGACCAGTTCGGTTTGCCCGTTGCCTTGAACACCAGCCAGGCCCAGGACCTCACCTGCACGCACATCAAACGAGACACCATCCACAGCGACTTGCTGACGTTCATCGAGCACAACCAGGTCATCGACCTCCAGCACTGGATCGCCAATCTGTGAGGGGGTTTTTTCCACTTCTAATGAAACTTCACGCCCGACCATCATCTCAGCTAACTTCTTTTTGTCTGCATCAGCAGGTGTTGTAGAACCTACCACCTTACCCCGGCGTATTACTGTAATTTGATCGGCAATTTCCAATACCTCCCCCAGCTTATGGGTGATGAAAATGATCGATTTACCCTGCTCAACCAGGGTATGCATGATCTTAAAAAGTCCCTCAACCTCCTGGGGTGTGAGCACGGCGGAGGGCTCATCCAGGATCAGAATATCAGCTTCCCGGTAGAGCAGCTTGATGATTTCGACTCTTTGCTGCACACCCACAGGGAGATCTTTTACATACGCTTCGGGATCGACTTCCAAATTATATCGTTCAGATATCTGGCGAATTTTCTCAGAGGCGGACTTACGATTAAGGATCCCTCCGACACGAATATCTTCATCTCCCAACATAACGTTTTCTGTCACGGTAAAAACCGGGACTAGCATAAAATGTTGGTGCACCATGCCAATACCTGCGGCGATGGCATCAGTGGGAGATTCGAAATTGATCTCCTTACCACGGACGATAATCTCACCTTCATCTTGATGGTAGAGGCCATAAAGAATATTCATCAAAGTTGTCTTGCCTGCGCCGTTCTCGCCCAACAAGGCTAGAATATCCCCCTCTTCAATGGTTAGATCAATATGATCATTCGCCAGCACTCCGGGAAATCGTTTGGTGATACCACGTAATTCTAGGACAGGCGTCATATTAGCTTCCAATCCAGATTAGATATCTGTTATTCTTCTGAAAAATTTACAACTGGTACGATTGTTTTGGTAATTTGACAAGAATGGAGCTGGTAATAAACCAGCTCCATTCTTCTTTATATTCTATCCAGTTTTTGGCGTGCAAAATATTTGCCTCTTCAAACCATGTGGATTTAAAAGTTCTCACGGAGCAATCATGCCATGCACACCATAAATAGACTATATTTTCGGGACTACGGAGACGTGTTGATCGATCCGTCGATAATCCCTTTTCGAATAGTCTCGAGCTCAGATTTTAGCTCACTCGGTACCATGGAATCCAGCTCATGGAAGGGAGCCAAATCAACGCCTGTGTTCTCCAGTGTGCCGACAATAACGCCACCCTTGAAGGTACCATCCATAGCGGACTCAATGGTATTGTAGGTAGTGACGTCCATCTTCTTCAAGACTGAAGTCAAGATGATGTCGGTAAACTCGGGTGAGGTCTGGGTCCAGTCCGAGTCCACGCCGATGATGTAAACGCCGCCACGCTCCTGAACCGCAGCTGCCGTACCCAAGCCAACCGGTCCGGCGACGGGCATGATAATGTCGGCGCCTTCGTCCATCAGGGACTCGCCTAAAGAACGACCATCGTCCAGGCTATCGAAATTGCCGGTGAAGAGACCGGTTTGAGCGGCAGGGTCCCAGCCAAGAACTTCGACATTGGTGCCCTTTTGCTGGTTGTAGTAATCCACGCCCATAGAAAAGCCGTCCATGAACACGGTCACCGTGGGGATCTGGATGCCGCCAAAGGTGCCCACTTTGCCCGTCTGGGAAACGCCGGCAGCCAGATAACCAGCCAGGAATGCCGCCTGGTCAGTGCTGAACACTTGGCCAAGTACATTTGGTATAGTCGGATCATAAGCAAAGTCAACGATCGAGAACTTCTGTTCAGGATTAGCATCCGCGGCTGCGGCAGTTCCATCGCCCAACAAAAAACCGACGGTGACGATCAGGTCACATCCTTCTTCCAGGAAGGCATTGATGTTCTTCTCGTAGTCCGTCTGCTGCTGGGATTCAAGGTATTTGCCCTCAATACCCAGCTCACTTTGCGCATCTTCAATACCCTTCCAGGCAGTAGCGTTAAAAGATTTGTCGTCGATACCGCCTGCGTCAGTCACCTGGCAGGCCTTAAATCCTGCTTCCGCAGGTGCAGCATGG
>DAOVXM010000172.1 GCA_030636125.1 Chloroflexota bacterium
ACCGCGGTCATGGATTGTGTGGTTCGGAATCAGTCCTAATCAAGATTGGTTGCAGATAACCATTGAAATAGGCGCGACTCACTACCGGCGTTGAATGGGGGTCCGGCTTCTTTTTCGGTGATGCCGGGAGCTTGCCCCATGACCATCATGCGAGCTTTTTCGCTGCCGGAGTAGATGGCGCGTGGATAGATATCGTGACCGGCCTCCAAGCAGAGGCGGCAGTTGTCCATGCGGGCGTGCAGTTCAGTTAACGTGTTGGCGGGGTATTGAAGAGTCATCCTGAATTATCTTCTCCACTGACTTTTACCCAAACTTTTTGCATCGACAGCGCATCCTCTTCCAGGATGGGGCTTTCGCACAATATGCGACCCTGGCACTTGTAGTTGTGTAAGGCGCGGAAAAGAGCCTCGAGATCCAGGTCGGCTTTTTCTAAAGGTAGGTGTTCTCTCTCCCCCTTCTCGCCATACTTGATACCCGAAAGGTGGATATGCAGATCCTTGAGGGAAGCTTCACCGAGCGCGTTGCCATAACTCTCCAGGCAGCCAGCCCACTCATCATAGGTGTTCATCGATCCATCCCCAGGGCGGGCATGCAGGTGAGCGAAATCCAGGCAGGGTTGCACGCCATCAATGGCTTGGCTCATTTTTAAGGTGTCTTCTAACGATCCGAGCATGGCGGATTTACCCATGGTTTCCGGACGTAATATGGCCGGATTGCCATCTGCGCGCAGCTCTTCGACGCAACCCTGAAGACGTCCTATCGCGATCGGGAGCACTTCTTCTGGAGGTTGTCGGAAGTAAGAGCCAGGGTGAAATATGATGTCAGAGGCACCGGACAGGTTCCCAAAATGAGCGGCATCCATTAAGCGTTTACGTGACTTGGGCCATTCCTCATCATCTGCATTCAGGTTAATGTAATAAGGAGCATGTACGCTGATGGCTACATCCTGCGATTGCGCAGTTTCTTTGATTTTGGAACAGGTTTTTTCTGAAACTCGCACAGAACGCACCCAGCCTAATTCCAGTGTGTATAGACCAAGTTCAGCAGAGCGCAGCACGGCCCCCACACTGCCACCAGGCTTCTTGGGGGTGGATTTTGGAGAACCAACTGTGCCGAAGCGAAAAGAAGAAATTGACATAAATAACCTCGGTGATCAAGAAGTGATTGTTTCGTAAGGAGCTATAGGTTAATAATTCGGTAAATGAACGGATTGCCTAAGGCGAACCGGCAACTAAGATCTGGATTTGTTCCCAAAGTGGTGGGCCGAGTATCAGTAAGCCAATCAGCGCAGCGCTAACTGCAGCTATTAATACCGCGGCTGCGCCTACGTCTTTGCCTACTTTAGCCATTTCGTGATGTTCCTGCTTGCTTGCCAGGTCCACGACAGCCTCTAAAGCTGTGTTGATAAACTCAGCGATCCACACCATTGTAATCGCCATGATAATGATAGCCCAATCCTGTGGAGAGAGAGCGAGCCAAAAAGCCATAACCACCACAACCACGCTGGCAATGGCGTGAATCCAGGCATTTCGTTGTGTGCGAATGACGAACCACAAACCAGCGAAGGCATGGTGGAATGAGCGAGCCCGAGATTCAAGAAAGGGAAGCATAGTTGCCGAGTGTGCGCATTGTTTAGGCGTTTAGGCGGATAAAAGTGCTAATTATTTAGGGCGGGTTGATTGAGCATCCCAAATCTGCCAGGATCTCGGATTGAATAGCCCACATCACTTCTTTTTTTTCTTCAATATGATCATAACCCAATAAATGTAAGACCCCATGCACAACCAGGAGTTGTAGTTCATCCTGAACAGCGTGGTTACTTGAATCAGCCTGTGCAACCGCGCGGGGATAAGAGATGAGAATGTCTCCCAGGTACTTTTCGCCGGAGTCTGGGTCGATCTCTTCCGCAGGGAAGGAGAGCACGTCTGTGGGGGCATCAATCCCCAAAAAATTCCGGTTTAGCTGGTGAAGTTGGTCATCATCCGTAATGACGATCGTTACGCCTGCGACTGGAGAAGTATGCGCGCGTGCCAAAGTTGTTTGGGCAGCGCGCTCACATTGGTCGATTACTTCTGGCGGGATTTTTTTTGCAGAGAGCGCCTCAGCGATTTGTATCGATATCATCAAGGTGTTGAGGGTGGCGTATCTGTCGGGGATGTAACTGGAATATCCTGGGATGTCCGTGTGGCGATTGGCTTTGTAGGTTCGGGGTCCGTCGCTGGTGCAGGACTTTTCTCCAGTTTTGGATACTTGATGCGCGGGTGATAGATTCCCCGCAGAGTGGCGGTGAAAGAGTTGGCGATGGCATCCAAATCGCCCAATGTCAAGTCCGTATCATCCAATTGCCCGCTAGTCAAACGGTTCTGGAGGATGTCTTTAACCAGGTCGCGCAGTTCTTCTTCGCTGGTTGGGCGTTCGGCGCGCAAGCGAGCTTCACTGCCATCCGCCAACATTAAGATGGCCGTTTCACGGGACTGAGGTCGTGGACCGGGGTAACGGAAAAGTTCCTTATCAACCTGGTCCTCATCCCCATTGGCTGCCTTCACCGCGTTAACATATTGGTAGCGGGTGATCATAGTCCCATGATGCTCAAGGATGAAGTCCTGGATACGAACCGGGAGACGGTTTTCGCGGGCCATTTTTAGGCCGTCGGTGACATGGTTGATGATAATTTGTGCGCTGGACACAGGGTCCAAGTCGTTGTGAGGGTTGAGACTGCCAGGGGCTTGATTCTCGATATAGAAGGCAGGATTGAGGGCCTTACCGACATCGTGGTAGAGCGCGCCAACGCGCGTCAGCAAGGTATCCGCGCCAATTTGTTCAGCGGCTTGTTCGGCAAGGTTTGCCACCTGGAGGCTGTGCTGGTAGGTGCCGGGAGCATTTCGTAAGATGAGCTGTAAGAGCTTATGGTCCGGACGGGAGATCTCCATCAGTTGTAGTGCAGTGGTCATACCCAGCAATTGGGCCAGGAAGAATTGCAGCAGAAGGGTGAGACTTGCAGAGGCAATCCCGTTGAGAGCAGAAGCACCAGCTAGAGTAGTGACAGATTTCCAATCGGCAGCGGGTTGAGGTAGATTATATATTGCAGCAACTGTAGCTCCGGAAACCGCAATGGCTAGGCCGGCTATAAAGAAATATGTAATCCGGCTACCGCTCCTTAACGTCATCACTCCGAAATAACCACCTATTGTATAGTAAAGGATCAATTCCAAGGAATTTGGGAAACCGTATGTGACCAGAACCGCCAAAGGTAGGGTGGTGATCATAGCAAGGTTTGATCCAAATAATACAGCCACGAGGAGACTATAGGCGGCAAGGGGGAAAATATATGGCACCACTGGGTTAGAGGGATTGATCAAGCGCCCTGCCAGGAGAAAGACAATGAAGAGAGCCGCAAGCAGTGTCAGACCGCGCACATCCTGGGTTAATTGGGTAAATCGAACTATGTAAACTGCTATGAAGATCAACAACAATAAGACCAGGGCGGTCGCACTTAGGATGTCTTTCCAATCAAAACTGGACTGTGCCAGCCCCATCACTTCCAGGACTTCCAAGTTTGTCTCAGTGATCACTTGTCCCCGACGGACAACAGTTTGACCAGCTTTGTAGGTACGTGATACTGGGTCGACGGCCTCTTGAGCTTCTTGGCGGGCAGCCTCGGTCAGCGTTTCGCTATAGAAGCTGTTCGGAGTGACAAAGGATCCTGCAAGCTGAACGACGATATCAGCTTGTTCCTCAGGTAGGGACAGGCTTACCAGGGTGGGAATTTGGCGTCGGGCATTGTCCAGTTGATCTTCACGGATTGTGCTGCGCATCACTTGCTCTAGCACGACGATGGCTTCTTGCTGGATGGCTTGCCAGCGAGAATCGCTCAACGCCAGGATGCTTAATGCGGTTTCCTGGTCGAGATGAATGTTCTCCAGCGCGGCAATATCGGCTAATTTTTGGTCTAGAGTGCTGAAGGAGTCAGCGCGTACGCTGGTGATGAAAGCCAGAGCAGCGCGCAAGTTTTCCAACTGTTGTCGGGCGATATTGGTATCTGGAGAGGTATAGACTGGAGAAACGGCGCGCTCAGCAGACTCACGCTGTTGCTCGGTGAGAACTTCACTTTGATAGGTTATGTCTTGGGGTGCTAATATTTCTTCTGGAGCAACCTGATCTACCTGGAGGGAAGGGGAAGACAGAGGCGCGACGTATGGAGCCGCCAAGGCAATGAATGCTACCCCGGCGGTTACTAACAGGAGAAGGGTGAGGAATACCGTACGTCCAGCCGTACGTTGGGGTTGTTCCTTAGACATGATCGGGAAATTACGAGATAAAAGCTAGAGAGCAGGGGATATATTAATCGTCCCAGCTTAGATTAAGGTTGCCAGGCTGATTAACTGAGCAGTTTGCGTACAGCCTGACTGGCTTCTTGTCCGGTGGCCCTTCCCTCAAGGCGTGGCATAAGCACCTTCATCACTTGGCCCATCTCTCGCATTGAAGTAGCGCCAACTTCCTCAATGGCCTCTTGAGCTAAAGCCTCCAATTCATCGGATGTGAGTGGTTGAGGCAGATAGGCTTCCAGGATAGTTATATCGGCTTTGGCATCAACGACCAAATCAGGGCGGTCGGCGAGTTCGGCGTCAGCGATTGCCTCGCGGCGCGATTTAACTTCCTTTTGTAAAATCGCGAAAATCTCTGCTTCGTCCAACGCATCCCCTTTTTCAACTTCTGCAAACTTGATCTCTGAAAGTGCCATGCGTAAAGTGCGTTTGCGCACCTTATCTTTGTTTCGCATGGCTTCTTTCATATCATATTCGAGTTTACCCTTGGTGTTCATGCTAGCCATTATACCGCGTTCGAGAGCATCTGCTTGGCGGGAGGATGTTTTGAGCTATTCAGCCCATCGGGTAGCGCATACGCTGGCCGCCGATCAAGTGCAGGTGCAAGTGGTAAATGACCTGCCCTCCATGGGGCCCTGTGTTGAGGATCAGGCGGTAGCCCGACTCGCGAATCCCCTCTTGTTCGGCGATTTGGGGCGCTAAAGCCAGCATGTGACCCAACAGCGGCATATCTGCGGGGGTCAGGTCGTTCATTGAAGCGATGTGTTTATTGGGGATGATCAAAATGTGGGTAGGTGCTACAGGATAGATATCGCGAAAAGCGGTCACCAGGTCATCGCTATACACCTTTTGACTGGGGGTTTCATCGGCGATTATTTTACAGAAGATGCAGTCTGTCATGGATGGGTCCGTAGATGGATTTGATAATTGAAATGCGCGACCTACAAGGTATGCTGATCAGGTTGTAATGATGAGAAAGAAGGAGTGCTAGAATCAAGTCGTAATTTGCAGCTGGCCTTGGAGACCGTTCGTATCGATTGCGGTGAGACGTACGGGGGTGATCTGGTTCCACAATTGTTGTGGGGCCTGTGCGTTGACGCGCAAATAATTATCCGTAATCCCGCTCAGGCACCAGCCGTCCGGACCCAGCGCCGTGGCGCTCTCCCATAGCACAGGCAACACCTTGCCCAGGAAGTTGCCCTGGTAAACGCCAGCGGACTCAGCCAGCAGAGCGCGCATCTCGGCGTTACGTTCCTTGCGCACTGTGTGTGGTACTTGGTTGGGCATATTTGCGGCCGCCGTGCCGGGGCGAGCGGAGTAGGTAAAGACATGCCCTCCTGAGAATTGCATTTCCCTCACAAAGGCCAGACTCTCAGCGAACTCTTCCTGGCTCTCCCCAGGGAATCCGACAATGACATCCATGGTGATGGCGATATCGGGCACAGTTACCCGGGCAGATTCCACCAGGGCGGAGTATGACTCGGGTGAGGTCTTACGGGCCATGCGGCGCAGAGTCGCAGCGCAACCCGATTGTAATGGCAAGTGCAGGTGTCGGCAAAGGCGCGGGTCCTCCCACAGCTTGAAGAAGTCGGCATCCAGGTCCCAAGGCTCAAGGGAAGAGAGGCGCAGGCGCGGGGCATTGGTTTTTTTCAGGATGATCTCCACCAAGTCTCGCAAATGTAAGGGGGTTGAAAGATCTTGTCCCCAGGAACCCAGGTGGACGCCGGTCAGCACAATTTCTTGAGTGTTTCCGTCTAAGGCCCACGTGATGTCACTCAGAATCTTTTTGAGTGG
>DAOVXM010000454.1 GCA_030636125.1 Chloroflexota bacterium
CTTAGTAAGTGAGCATATGAAACGTGATTTTATGGTCTCACAGCGGGTTGAGGTTTTCCGAAATATAGGTGTGCGTGGGAGCGTACGCTCCCACGCACACCTATATTTCGGATGATTCCATTTTAAAACGATCGCTTACTAGTGACTGGGGCATTATTTTAAAATGCCCCAGTCATTGTGGTGAAGCTTAGACTTTTACCATTCTGGTTTGGGCCAGACTAAGTCCGATGTGCCCGGAAATTCGCCAACTGGATAGACAAATGCCAGCTCGCCATCTTGCCATTGCACCATGACGAAGTCAGCGTCTAAGGGAAGACCGTTCTCATCCCAGTAGCGGTTGCCGATGATGGTTTTTACAGGATCATCTGCAGTGCGGGCTGCGAGCCATGCTACGAGTTCGGCATTGTCTGTACTTCCCGTGGCGCGCACAGCCTGTTCGATACCCTGGCAAAGGGCGAAGGGGATAGCCTCATCCTCATCACCGTCGCGGCCAAACTTCGCCTTGAAGTCATCCTGGAAGTTCTTGTTGGTGTATGGCTCACCAGCCAGCATGCCTTCCCACTTGACAGCGGGGTGCCAGGCGGCATGGATGGTGATACCATTGGCAGCGTCTTCTAAGGCATCTGCGAACTCTTGCTGGCTGCCCTGGCTCAAGTAGACGCCCTTGGGCTGGTATTCCACGGTCTGCAGGGCGCGCACAAGCTGAATGGCTTCATCCGGTGAAGCGGTCAAACCAAACAGGTATTCTGCGCCACTTTCCTTGATCGAGTTGGCCAAGGTAACCCAATCGGAGAAACCCTCTTCTGGCCACATCTCTTCGTAGACAAGCTCCATACCTGCATCGGCAATGAGTCCAGGAGCCAGAGAGACGACATTGTCCTCTCCCTCAACCTCTACATCGCCTCCCAACAAACCGTTGGCGATCGAGCCGGCGAAGAAATCGTCGGCGAAGACCAGCGCGGCGGTTGCTGGTTGATCACCTTCAGGGACGAGGTCCTTGATCATGTTGATAGGTGATTGGCCAACAAATTCCGCAGCTTTTTGCTGGAAGTAGAAGGGGGTCTCATAACCACGCATATAAATTCTCAGCGCGGCGCCGGAGGGGATGGGGTGGACCATGCCAGCCTGTTCCAAAGCGGAGCTCATCGGGAAGGTGAGCTTGCTTGAGAAGGTGCCGAAGATCAGGTCTACATTATCCACGTTGAGGAAGCGCTCAACCTGGGCCATGGTTGCTTCAACGTCAGATTGGTTATCACTGACGATCAGTTCAACAGGTCGGCCAAGCAAACCGCCTTTTTCGTTGATGAGGTCGACGCAGAGCTGGTAGCCATCGCGGTGTTTTTCACCATTGATAGCAAAACCACCGGTTATCGGCAGCGAGGCGCCAATTTTGATGGCCTCTGCTTCAGCTGGGGGTTCTTCCTCCTCTGGAGGTGGTGCTTCTTCCTCTACGGGTGGGGGGGGAGCTTCGGTTGTTGCCGCGCCGCCACAAGCCGCGAGCAAAAAGCTAAATATTATTGTTACAACAAGTAGGATCCAAAGTGTACGTTTCATGTCTTTCTGTCTCCTCCAAAATTTTTTGTGAAGATTGAGTCTGGTTGATAATTGGTTGACAATATACGGGGTATTGTTTTTGAAGTTTACTCTGAGATAAATGCCTCCTTTCTGCCTGCATAAAATTAATACTGCCAATCACATACGTTCCCAGCTAACGTGGTAATCAGGCACAGCAGCTCTAATCAAGCTGTCCACCGGGCAGTAACGCGCCACCAGGTCCACCAGTCGGTGCAGGCGCTTATCCGACTCGTCAGTCCTGATTTTTATCCTCAGGTGAATTGCTTTGTAGTGCACTGGCACAGCAGCTAGCCCTTTTCTACCACGTGTGTCTAAAATGCCCTCGGAAAATGTTTCAAGATTTTCATATTGGAAACGAATTTTTTTAGCCATCCTGGCCGTAGAAACGTTAATTCACGCGCATAGAGCGATGAGGATGTGCTCGAGAGGGGTCGCTCCTCTGTTATTCCCACCGCGTGAGGGTGGTTCATCCGATATGACGGGTGGAAAATCGCGCACATAAACCTCGGCCGCGGCGTGATCTAGCATTTTTCCACGGGCACGATTGGTAACAAGGTAATCCTTTCCTTCTAATTCTGTCACTAAATGTTTTCCTTAGGTATTCTCTACCAATATTTCTGGACTACCCAGAGTAGTCGCTTTGCTGATGGTTCAATGTTCAACCCTTTGAGGGGTAATCAGTATTACGGGACGAAAAGCCCAAATCATGCGATATCGATTCGGCCGCTTGCTTTACCCTTTTGCCGAATAATGGGATTTTAGATTCGGGAAGACGCTGTACAGGTACAGATACGCTGACTGCGGCGATTGGAAGACCACTATAATCAAAAATTGGAGCAGCTACACACCTGCCACCCGATTCATTTTCTTCATTATCTATTGAGAAACCTTGCCTCCGGGCCCGTCGGAGTTCAATTAAGAATTGCTCACTATTTATGATTGTCCGGGGCGTTACCGATGTTAATTTTCGCGTAGAGAGGAATTTTTCGATTTCTTCGTCAGGTAAGGAAGACAAAAAGGCTTTGCCCAACGCGGTACTATGGACTGGCTCTCTTTTTCCAATTTCGGAACGCATTCCGAGCATGCTTGTGCCAAATAGCCGCTCAATGTACACGACCTCAGACCCATCAAGGATGGCTAAATTCACACCTTCATTGCACCAATCTCGCAACATCTCAAGGTATGGCAGCGCAATCTGGCGGAGATCCAATTGGCTTAATAACATGCTGCCCCGTTCCACGAGCTTAATGCCCAAGCGATATTTGCGGTTCTTCTGGTTTTGATCAAGATAACTATTAAGACCGAGCGTATGTATAATCCCAGCTACCGTACTTTTAGGCATATCTAAAGCCTTCGCTATTTCCGTTGTGCCAAGCTCGTAGTTATGGCGATCAAACAAATCAAGGATGTCTATCGCCTTTTGGACAGAGCCAATTACTTTGTGTCTATTCTGAGATGGTGGAGACATTTACACGGCAATCCTGGTAGGAAGGAGAGGTGGTTGTGTTGTGCGACATTGTCGAATACGGTTTGCTATTGTCGTACAAAATACTATCATATCAGAAAATCAATGTCAAGCTTTATCACTAACAATCCCATCCGAGTCTTATTTAATCTAATAGCCGTAA